>NZ_JAYJLJ010000005.1:0-259938 GCF_051948815.1 Aeromonas sp. Lyrl_2 | reverse complement strand
ATAAAAAGGGTCGCACTGCGACCCTTTCTGGCAATCCGGCTGCTGTTACATCGCTGCGCGGAAGATGGCGACGATCTCTTCGTGGCTCGCCTGTTTCGGGTTGGTGAAGCCGCAGGCATCTTTCAGGGCGTTGCTGGCCAGGGTATCGAAGTCATCGGCCTTGACGCCGAGTTGCTCCAGACCGGCCGGGATCTTCACATCCAGCGCCAGCTGCTTGATGGCGGCAATGGCAGCGGCGGCGCCCTGCTCGTCGTTCATGGCGCTCACGTCCACCCCCATGTAGCGGGCCACATCCTTCAGGCGAGCGGCGCTCACCTGGGCGTTGAACGCCTGAACGTGGGGCAGCAGCACGGCGTTGCAGACGCCGTGGGGCAGGTCGTAGAAACCGCCCAGCTGGTGGGCCATGGCGTGCACGTAACCCAGGCTTGCGTTGTTGAAAGCCATGCCGGCCAGGAACTGGGCATAGGCCATCTGCTCGCGGGCATGCAGGTCATCGCCATGGTGAACGGCGGTGCGCAGGTGCTTGGCAATCAGCTCGATGGCCATCACGGCGCTGGCATCGGTCACCGGGGTGGCGATGGTGGAGACATAGGCCTCGATGGCGTGGGTCAGGGCATCCATACCGGTGGCGGCGGTGAGACCGGCTGGCTTGGCCAGCATCAGCTCGGGATCGTTGACCGACATCAGCGGGGTAACGTGCTTGTCGATGATGGCCATTTTCACGTGGCGTGCTTCGTCGGTGATGATGCAGAAGCGGGTCATCTCGGAGGCGGTACCGGCGGTGGTGTTGATGGCGATAAGCGGCAGTTGCGGCTTGGCGGAGCGATCCACCCCTTCGTAATCCTTGATGCTGCCACCGTTGGCGGCAACCAGTGCGATGCCCTTGGCACAGTCGTGGGGCGAGCCGCCACCCAGCGAGATGACGCAGTCGCAGCCGTTGGCCTTGATCATGGCCAGACCCGCTTCGACGTTGCTGGTAGTGGGGTTGGGTTTGGTCTCATCGAAAACTGCGCTTTCAATGCCATGTTCAGCCAACAGGGTGGTGAGCTTGGCGACCACGCCGATCTGGTTGAGAATTTTGTCGGTGACGATCAGCGCCTTGCGATAGCCGTAACCCTTGATATCGGCGGCAGCCTCTTGCAGACAGCCTGCACCCATCAGGTTGATAGCGGGAATATAGAATTTGAATGTAGCCATGATGGACTTCCTATAGTTAGCCATTAAGTGGTAGTTAAGAGCTAGGCTACCATCTAGAAAGGGATACAAAAGCATCTTGTTTACAACTTTACGGGGTCGATCACGAGTCGTTAATTAAGCGCTGAACCAGGCTTGACTTTCTCGCATCTGACTCGATTTGCAGAAAAACGTTTGTCAATTATTTCATTGAGTTAGCAAACGTTTTGCGCAATGTTTGTTACTGTCAATGCGTGGAAGTGTGAGGCGCTTCAAGGAATTGGAAAGCGCTTTCGACCATAGTTGGCGCCTCCCCGAAGAGGGGGGTAAAGGCTTGAAAGTATCATAAAGAATCATCTTAATTTGCGTCCTGACCATGCTGGCAGGGGGCAACCAGGAGTCCAATATGTCTGATGTATTTCACTTGGGTTTGAAGAAAGCGGATCTGCAAGGCGCCACCCTGGCGATCGTCCCCGGTGACCCCGAGCGTGTAAAGCGTATCGCAGAGCTGTTGGATAACCCGGTACACCTGGCCAGCCATCGTGAATTCACTACCTGGCGTGGCGAGATGGACGGCAAGGCCGTGATCATCTGCTCTACCGGTATCGGTGGCCCGTCCACCTCCATCGCAGTGGAAGAGCTGGCCCAGCTGGGTATCCGCACCTTCCTGCGTATCGGCACCACCGGCGCCATCCAGCCGCACCTGAACGTGGGTGACGTGATCGTGACCACCGGTTCCGTGCGCCTCGACGGTGCCAGCTTGCACTTCGCACCGATGGAGTTCCCGGCTGTTGCCGACTTCGACTGCACCACTGCGCTGGTTAACACCGCCAAAGAGATGGGCTCCAAGCTGCACATCGGTGTGACTGCATCCTCCGACACCTTCTACCCGGGTCAGGAGCGTTACGACACCGTATCCGGCCGCGTAGTGAGCCGTTTCCAGGGTTCCATGAAAGAGTGGCAAGCCATGGGCGTGCTGAACTATGAGATGGAATCTGCAACCCTGCTGACCATGTGCTCCAGCCAGGGCCTGCGTGCCGGTATGGTGGCTGGCGTTATCGTCAACCGTACCCAGCAAGAGATCCCGAACGCCGAGACCATGGCGAAGACCGAATCTGATGCCATCAAGATCGTACTGGGCGCTGCCCGCAAGCTGATCTGATAGCACCACAAAGAGTGGGGGGTGGGGGCCGTTGCGAAAGCGCGGCCCCTATCTTTATCCGCCATTTGTCCCTTTTCTTCTCGCGTCACGCCTTTCTCTATTCCCGCCGCACTCGCGTCTATTGCCATCTACTGACGGCCTCTACTGATTGCTCCTAAAAAGGCGCGGCACAGCGGATCTGCATCGGCTCGCCGCTCACCGGATGAGCAAAATCCAGCTCGCTGGCATGCAGCATCAGCCGCGGCGCCTGTTCGCAGCCGGGTTGCAGCAGGCCGCCATAGAGATCGCAGCCGAGGATGGAGTGGCCCAGCAACTGACTGTGGATGCGCAGCTGATGGGTGCGGCCGGTCTCCGGCACCAGTCGTACCCGGGTCAAAGGCACGGTCTGCCCCTGCATCTGCAACTCCAGCCGCTCAATCACCTGATAGTGGGAGCGGGCGGGTTTGCCGCTGGCGGCGCAGATCTTCATCAGCGGAAAGAGGGCCGGATCCTTGGCGATGGGGGCGTCGATAACCCCTTCGTCGTCAATCAGATGACCGCACAGCAGGGCGCTGTAGGCTTTGCTCACCGCCCGCTGGCTGAACTGCTGGCAGAGCAGGGCATTGATGGCCTTGTTTCTGGCGACCACCATGATGCCTGAGGTGCCAAAATCTAGGCGATGCACCAGGGTGCAGCCTGGGAAATCCTGCACCAGTCGATAGTGAACCGAGTCGAGGTTCTGCGGGTTCTTGCCCGACAGACTCAGCAGGCCGCTCGGCTTGTTGATGAGCAGCAGGTGCTCATCTTCGAACAGGATCTCGATGGCGGCATTGCAGGGCGGGGCAATAAAGGTGTCGACGATAACGGACATAGGTGGCACAGGCTGGAAACGGGGGGCGATCATACCCGAACCGGCGCGGCCGGGCGAATGGGCGGTGCGCTGCCTCGGAAAATGAACGGCATGACGCCATGCAAACTTTTGATAGTGAGCCGTGTTGAGCGAGGTGGCGTGCCGTGCAAACCGCCCAGGTCAGCAATAAGGCCCCGTTTTGTGACCCCTTCCCGAGTTCATCCGAGGCTTGCTTGTTAAGGTATGGCTCCCTGTTATGTTGTAAGGACTCATCCCATGGCACAGCCTGTTATTCTCGATTGTGATCCCGGCCACGACGACGCCATCGCCCTCATTCTGGCGCTGGCCAGCCCTGAACTTGACGTGCTGGCGGTCACCACCAGCGCGGGCAACCAGACGCCGGACAAGACCCTCAACAATGCCCTGCGCATCCTCACCTTGCTGGGGCGTGACGATATTCCGGTGGCGGCAGGGGCGCCGAAACCGCTGGCCCGCGAGCTGATCATCGCCGACAACGTCCATGGCGAGTCGGGCCTCGATGGTCCCAAGCTGCCGGATCCCGCCTTTGCACCGCAGGGGATGACGGGGATCGAGCTGATGGTCAAATGTCTGCGCGAGAGCGCGGAGCCCGTGACTCTGGTGCCGACCGGCCCGCTCACCAATATCGCCCTGCTGCTGGCGGCGCATCCCGAGCTCAAACCCAGGATTGCCCGCATCGTATTGATGGGGGGCGCCGCAGGGGCTGGCAACTGGACGCCTGCTGCGGAATTCAATATTTATGTGGACCCGGAAGCGGCCGATATGGTCTTTAAGTCGGGTATCCCCATCACCATGTGTGGCCTTGATGTGACCCATGAGGCGCAGGTGATGGATGAGGATATCGAGCGGGTGCGCGCCATCACCAATCCGGTGGCCCAGTGCGTGGCCGGGCTGCTCGACTTTTTCATGATCTACCATCGGGATCCCAAGTGGGGATTTGCTGGTGCACCGCTCCACGACCCCTGTACCATTGCCTGGTTGCTGGCTCCCGAGCTGTTCCACGGGGTCGAGTGCCGGGTCGATATCGAGACCAGTGGGGAGCATACCGTGGGGATGACGGTGGTGGATCGTTATGGTCTGACCGGCAAGCCAGCCAATGCGCTGGTATTGTTGGGGCTGGATCGTCCGGGCTTTATCGATCTGCTGGTGACGCGGCTGCGGGCGTTTGACTGAGCGCCGGTTCATTTTTGCAAGAAGGGGCGGGGAATGTGGAAGAGAGGCTTGGTGCTGCTGGCCGGGTTGCAACTGACAGGCTGTGCGACGCCATTCGAGCGGATGTGGCAGGGGCTGGCGACCTGTGAATTTACCGATCTCTATGTGGATGAGACGGGCAGGGCCGCCAATCTACAACTGGCCAACTACACCCCCTACAAGGTGAGCGATGGCTTTGCCTGGTACAAGGTGCACGAGGAGCTGCACGGCCTGCCGGTGGTCGGCTTTATCGTGCCCGCTTCCAGCTTCGAAGTGCATGCCCTGTTTGTTGATACCCCCATCGCCAACGCCCGCCGGCTGACCCACAACGCCTACGGCAGCGAGTTTAGCGACGAGCAGAAGCACAACGAGGGCTCAGCCCCTCTGCTTTTGCGCGATCCCAACAACCCCAAGCGCTCCATCATCGACTGCACCCGCGGCGAGTCTGACGGGGAGCTTGAGGATTCGGTCATGCCCGAGTAGGGCGACCTGTCACGCCATCGGCCTGAAAATAGAGGGGCCAGCCTTGCCGGCTGGCCCCTCTATTTTGTTCCCCTTCGCCAGCCTAAGGGGCTGGCACGGCACGCGTTGGCATTCCTTCTCGAGGTGTTTGTTATGTTCAACTCACAGTAACTTCATAATAACGTTCAACATTAACAGAAACTTTACCCCACTTAGACGATTTAACTCTTAGCTGATGCCTATCAAAAGCAGTTTGATCTTTAAACTCTTCATATACATCGAACCGATACTGGTTTTCTTCGTTTTGCGTGACTTCAAAAATCAGACAACCATCCTCTAATCTCGTCAAACGAATATGATTGTCTAGCTCATTGATAACAGCAGTTAACTCAGCTTGTGGCACAACAATGAAGCCTTTTAGAATCACCTTGCTCAATTTTCATCCTTTTAAATTTTTGCAGATGTAGCTGATTTGTTTATGTGAAGCGCATAACACTCGGATCAGGGATAGCTCAACGTCTCTTTGATAAGCGGCAGTTGAGCCTTGATCCACGCCGGATTGATGGGCCCCCAGTCGCTGATGCGGTAGTGTCCCTGCAGGTGGCGAGCCCCCTCGGTCTGCTCGAAGGCGCAGCTGATATCGAGTTCGGCCAGCGCCGTCAGGGTATCTTGCGCGGTGCGGCGCGGCATGCCGGTCGCCTCCATGATGGCAGGTACCGTATCCGTGCCCTGGCTGATCAGCCAGGCCACGTAGAGCCGCCGGTAGAAGCTGGTGCGGGTCTTGCTCGGCTCGCTCATATCTCGTCCTCAAGACGATCGAAGTAGCGCCAGGTCGCAATGGCTGCCTTGCCCATCACTAGGGCCCAGAGGCCGAACCAGAACCAGCGGAAGAAGCTCCAGGTGGAGGCGTCAGGCTCTGTGCTCTCGATCTTGGTGACGTTGGGGAACATGGAGAACATGTTCACGCGCCAGCCGTAGGAGGTGATGATGGCCAGGCGTTTCTCGAACTCCATCGACTTGGCCTTGGCCTGGACGTCGGCGGCGTTGAACTTGAAGTAGAAGGGCCAGCCCCACTCGGTATCTTCATTGCGAAACACCCGGATCTTCTCGCCGGGGCGCTCGGTGTAGATGTAATAGACGTCGGTGGTGGGGCCGTCAGCCGGGTTCTTCTGGCTGATGGGGCCATCCTTGTCGGTGCGCTTCACCTCGACCCCGGTGATGGTGGCGATGGTGTGCTCCGGCAGGTAGTAGTCGAGCCAGGCGGCGGAAATGAGGGCGATGAGCCCCAAGGCGATAAAAGCGGGTTTCTTGAATCTCAGGCTCATGGTGTGCTCACGTGAGGGGGAGTAACGTGCCTCTACCATACCGATATTTGACAGGGCAGCCCAGCCCCTTATGGCGCCACAAGCCAAAAAATGGCGTTTAAAACAGAGACAAAGCCATTGCTCCATCAACAAGAAAGGCCCTTGCGGGCCTTTTTGTCTGGTTCACTTTGTGCGCTTACAGCTGGAATTGGGCCAGCTGCTTGCGTTGCTGCTCGGCGAGCTGGGAGAGCTCGTTGCTGGCACTGGCGCTCTGGCTGATGCCGGCGGAGCTCTGGCTCACGATCTCGTGAATATTGGTGATGTTGCGGTTGATGTCGGCGGTGACGCAGGACTGCTCCTCGGCGGCGGTGGCCACCTGGGCGTTGGCGTCGTTGATCTGGCGTACGGCACCGGTAATGCCGCTTAGCAGATCCTGCACCTGAGCGGACAAGCGCTGGTTATGGCTGAGGATCTCCAGAGTCTCCTGCACGCCGTTGTTGGCGGATTGGGACTGGCTCTGCAGCCGCTCGATGATGGCCTGGATCTCCTTGGTGGAGTCCTGAGTACGGGCTGCCAGCATTCTCACCTCGTCGGCCACCACCGCAAAACCACGTCCGGTTTCGCCGGCACGGGCCGCCTCGATGGCCGCGTTGAGGGCCAGCAGGTTGGTCTGCTCGGAGATCCCCTGGATCACTTCAATTACCTTGCCGATCTGCTCGGACTGGGATTTGAGCTGGGCCACGATGGCGGCAGCATCTTCCAGACTGCCCGCCATCCGGCTGTTGGCGGCAATGCTTTCGGTAAAGAGGGCGAGCCCCTGTTCGACCCGGCCATTGGCATCCCGTGCCAGCTCGTCGGCGATGGCTGCATTGTGGTTGACGTTGTCAGCGGTGCTGGAGAGTTCGGTTACGGCGGAGGCGACCTGTTCGATCTCGCTGTGCTGCTGCTTTGCATTGGCCTCGGACTGGGTCATCACGGCGGCCAGCTCGGTGGCGGCGGAGGCGACGCTGTTGCTGATCCCGGTCAGGTTCTCGATGGTGCTACCAAGTTGCCCCAGAGTGAGATTGATATCTTTGGCCAGACGGGTCAGCTCGTTGTTGCCCTCCGCTTTGGCGCGCACGTTGAAGCGCCCTTGCGCCACGGCGTGCATCACCTCTTGTAGCTGACTGATGGGGCTGACGATGCGCCCGGAGAGGACCCAGCCACAGATCAGCGCCGCCAGCAGGGTACCGGCGGTGAGCAGCAGGGTACGCAGCAGGGTGGCGTCGTAGTGGGCCTGCTCTTCGGCCAGCTCTTGCTGGATCAGCTGGTTGATGTGGGCGGACATGCTGTCGATCTGCTTGATCAGCTGTTCACCCAGCTCGCGGAAATGGAGGCGAGCCGCCTCGTAGGCGACCGGATCGCCGCCACCCTGATGTTTTTGCGCCAGCAGCGGCAGCATGTTGCTGCGGGTATGGCTGAGGTAGGCCTGCAGGGCGGCAGCGACCTGACGGTTATCCTGCTCGGCACCGGGGAGCACCAGACGGCCGAGGATGGTATTGATCTCCTGCTCGGCGCTGTTGAGGTTTGCGGGCAGTGCGGCAAACAGCTTGGCATCGTAGAGGCCATAGATGGCGCTGGTGCGTAGCCGGTAGGTGGCGTGGATCAGTTTGGCAATATCGTCCTTGTTTTGGACCACGCTCTGGGTCGTCTCATCTATGTCATTGATGGCTTCATCCAGTCCCTGTTTGCTGATGGCGATCATCACCATCATCAGCAGGCTGGCCAGCAGCAAAGGTATCAAGACCTGGACACGTATTGATAGATTATTCAATGACATAAATGGCTCTAATCCGGAATTGGAGGAGCCGATATCTTACACATGCACGTCAGGAGCTGTCACAGGCTTTTATTGCTGAAATGTGCTGAAGAAAAGGTTTTTTCTTGTGAGAAAGGAGCCGTTTAGGCATGATTGAGCGCTTTATCCCCTGAATATGTGGTACAACTGGCTGGGTTGTGTCAATCCTGTCCTGTTTTCGTGATTTCCCGCTCTCGTCATATGGAGGTGTGTAGTGTCCAGCTGGATCGATCCGGCCATTCTGGCTCTGTTTATCCCGACCTTTTTCTTTGTCTCGGTGACCCCCGGCATGTGCATGACCCTGTCGATGACGCTGGGGATGAGCCTGGGTGTGCGCCGTACCCTGCACATGATGTGGGGTGAGCTGATCGGGGTAGGGTTGGTCTCGGTACTGTCGGTGATCGGGGTGGCCGCCATCATGCTCAACTATCCGGGGATCTTCGCCGCCTTCAAATATGTCGGGGGCGCCTATCTGGTGTGGCTCGGCATCCAGATGTGGCAGGCCAAGGGGAAGATGGCCATTCCGGCAGATCTCTCGGCCGGTCAGCAGACCAGCGCCATGGGACTGGCGGTGCAGGGCTTTGTCACCGCCATCGCCAACCCCAAGGGGTGGGCCTTTATGATTTCCTTGCTGCCCCCCTTTATCTCTGCCGACAAGCCGATGGCGCCGCAGATCAGCGCGCTGGTGGCGCTGATCCTGGTCATCGAGTTCTCCTGCCTGCTGCTCTACGCCAGCGGTGGCCGCACCTTGCGCCACTTCCTCGCCAGAAGCGGCAACGTTACCCTGATGAACCGCATTGCCGGTACCCTGATGCTGGGAGTGGGGGTCTGGCTGGCGCTTGGTTGAGCGCCGTCAGTGACCCTCGCCACAAAAGAAAAATGCCACCGTCGGTGGCATTTTTTATGGGCGCGGCTTGGCTCAGCGAGGCTTGAAGCGCTCGACCCAGGGGTTGGCGGTCAGGCCGTGGAGCAACACGCTCAATATGATGGTGCAGAGCACGGTGGCGATGATGGGGCGTTGGCCGATCAGCGCCGGCTGGTTTTGCAGCACCATCACCGCAAAGACGATGCTGGCAAGGCCCCGTGGCCCGAACCAGCCGATAAAGAGCTTGAGCTCTGGCTTGAGGCCGGTGCCGATGAGGCTCAGCCAGACCGGCAGCATCCGCAGCAGGGTGAGGCTGGCAATGGCATAGAGCCAGTATTGCCAGTGCATCAGCTCCGGCAGCATGGGGAGCAGGGTGGCACCGAACACCATCCAGATCACCACAGAGAGCAGGTCGCCATACCCCTCGCAGCTGTCCATATAGGCGTGCTTGTGTTCACCGAGTCTGCGCCCGATAAAGAGGCCGCCGACAAAGGCAGCGATAAAGCCGCTGCCACCCAGGCTCTGGGCCAGCGCGAAGCAGAGCAGGGCCAGCCCCGGCATGGTGAGCTGTCGCCACAGTGGCAGTTGCCAACCGTTGAGATAGGAGATTTTCAGCAGCCGGATGGTGAGGCTGGTCAGCACGAAGGCAACCAGCAGGCCAATGCCGATCTCCTCCAGCATCAGGGTGATGGCAAGCGTCGCGGTTCCTGCGTGCTGTTCGGTGGGGGCGATAAGGGCCAGCAGCAGGAGCAGTACCGGCACGCAGATACCGTCGTTGAGGCCGCTCTCCTGATTGAGCCCTTCACGCACCGGTGCCGGTACGGCCGGGTTGCTGACCACCGCCTTGCCGAGCGCCGCATCGGTGGGGGCGAGTATGGTGGAGAGAATGGCCATCTCCAGCAGTGGCAAATCGGGGAAGAGCCAGTGGCCAAACAGGGCGCCACAGACCAGGGTGAGGGGCAGGCCAATCAGCAGCAGCCGGATCGGCAGTTGCCGGTTGGCCAGCAATACCTGCCAGTTGGTGTTGGCGGCATCGTTGAACAGCACGATGACCAGCGAGAGCTCGGCCAGCAGCTTGATGCCATCGCTGTCGATGGAGAGGGCGATCAGCTCCACACCTCCCGGCCCCAGTAGCCAGCCCGCCAGCATAAACAGCAGGGGGCCGTTGACCAGTTTTGATTCGAAGCGCCCGGCAATCAGGCTATAGACCAGCAAGAAAGCGGCGATCACCGCCAGGTTCTGGTAAATCAGGGATGCGTCCATGCAATATCCTTACGGCCCCGCAGGGCAGATCAATCGGTCAGACAGTCGGGGTCGAACACATACTCCCCGTCGAGCCAGCGCACGATTTCGTCGACGCAGGCTTGATCCCGAAACGGCAGGTAGCGGGCCTTGAGGGCGGCAATCTGCTCGGGGGTGAGCTGCGCCAGCCCCAGATCCTGAAACAGCGGCAGGTCGGCCTCGATCATCGCCGAGATCTGCGGGCCGCAGGTGGCATTGAGGGCGGCGTGCAACGCCTTGTCGGGATCGTACTGCTTGCCGAGGCGGTAGCTCATCGGCAGGGTGGCGAGCGGTAGGGCCGACAGCGCCGCCTGCTTCATCGGGTTTACCGCATGGCCGGCGACCAGCTCCACCAGCTCGGCTGGGCGGTTCTCGAAGGCGCGTAGATGGAGGTAGCTGCTCGCCTTGCTGCCATCGTTGACCGGGTAGTTGTCCCACAGGAAGGGCTTGCGGCCGAGCAGTTCGGTCACCTGCTTGAGGTGGCTGGCCGGGTATTCGCTGGAGCAAACCTTGGGGCCGGTCCAGAAGATCTCGAAACGGCGGTCGAGCTGCTCGCCAAGCTCTTCCAGATAGCGGGGGGGCATGGCGCCGAACACCTTCTCCAGTACCGGATCGGTCGAGTAGTAGCTGGGGCAGAAGATGAGGCGGGTCGCCTTGCTGTGGGCCGCGATGTCGTGGGCGATGGTGAGCTGGTGACGGGCCAGGTCCGGGGTATCCCCCTTCATATCGTCAAACAGCACCGCCAGAATGTCGGGCTGGAGCATCTCGTCGATCAGGCGTACTTTTTCAAGCAGCGCCGGGCGTTTGCGATCGTAGTCGTGGTGCGCCCCCATCGGGCTTAAGCCCACCCCGAAGGCGAGCCCGTTGGCGCGGCACTGGCGCGCCAACTCGGCGAGATCCGCCAGTTGCTGCTCGGGCCAGGGGAGGGCCCAGTGCTTGCGCAGATAGCCATCCTCTTTCGGGGCGTAGATATAGAAGCCGTAACCGTGGCGCGGCAGCCACTGGGCGTAGCGGGCGCGGGCCTGCCAGCTCCATCCCTTGCCAAAAAAGCCTTCAATGACCCCCAGATTGGCAGCGGGGGGCAGGGGGCCGGACAGCAAACTTTGATATGGCATAACTCTCTCCCTTCTTGCTGGGGACTTGATACGGGACGGTCGGTCAGACCGGGTCCTCTTCCTGAAAGCGCACCCCGATCTTGCTCGGCACGCTCTCGTCCATTTCGGCCACGGTCCAGATCAGGCCCTGCCATTCGATGTTGTCACCGACCACCAGATTATCGCCCAACTGGCTGGCAATAAAATCGCCCAGTGTCTGATCCGCCACCTCGCTCACATCCAGCCCGTAGAGAGGGGCGAGATCCACCACTCGAGCATCCGCTTCCAGCAGGAAGTCGCCGAAGAAGCGGGGGCCGAGATCTTGCTCCGGCGCCTGACTGAACAGCTGGCCGAGGGCGGGGAGGTCACGTTCGTGACCGATCACGCAGAGGATGTCATCGGCCTGTAGACAGGTACTGCCCGAGGGGTGCAGCAGCTCGCGGCCGCGAAACAGGGCGCAGATCCGGGTGCCGGCAGGCATCTGCAGATCCCGCAGCGGCGAACCGATGCACCACTTCTCCTCCCCCAGCTGGTAGACGAAGGTCTCCCACTGGCTGTCGAGATCGATCTCGAGCCCGGAACGGTTGATGGGCGACGGCGGTGCCGGTACCTCCACCCGCGCCAGTTTTGAGGCCAGCGGCAGCGAGCTGCCCTGCAGAATCAGCGAGACCAGCACCACGAAGAAGGCGACGTTGAAGTAGAGCTGGGCGTTGGGCAGCCCCGCCATCATGGGGAACACCGCCAGAATGATCGGCACGGCGCCGCGCAGGCCAACCCAGGAGATAAACCAGCGCTCGCGCGGGGCGAAGTTCTTGAACGGCAGCAGCCCGATCCAGACCGATACCGGGCGAGCAAACAGGATCATCCAGGCCGCCAGCGCCAGTGCGGGCAGGGCGATGGGCAGCAGCTTGTGGGGGGAGGCGAGCAGCCCCAGCACCAGAAACATCCCGATCTGGCTGAGCCAGGTCAGACCATCCAGCACCGACAGGGTGGTGCTGCGACTGCGCAGGGAGAGGTTGCCGAGCAACAGACCGGTCAGATAGATGGCGAGGATGCCGCTGCCACCGACCGCAGTGGTGAGGGCGAAGATCAGCAGGCCGCCGCTGACGGTGAGCAGCGGATAGAGCCCCGGCGCCAGACGAGCGCTGTTGATGAGCCGCCACAGCAGCCAGCCGCCGCCGAGGCCAATCCCGGCGCCAAGACCGAACTGCTTGACCAGTTGCAGCAGCAGGAAGCCCCCATCCAGTCCTTGCTGGGCGGTGGCGAGCACCTCGATCAGGGTGACGGTGAGAAACACCGCCATGGGGTCGTTGCTACCTGACTCTATCTCCAGAGTGGCGCTTACCCGCTCGTTGAGACTGCGTCCGCCAAGCAGGGAGAAGACCGCCGCCGCATCGGTGGAGCCGACGATGGCGCCGATCAGCATTCCCTGCATCAGACTGAGGTCAAACAGCCAGGCGGCGGCCAGACCCGTCAGGCCGGTGGTGATGGCCACCCCGACTGTGGCGAGCGATAGCGCAGGCCAGAGCGCGACCCGAAACGAGGAGACCCGGGTGCGCATGCCACCGTCGAGCAGGATGATGGCAAGCGCCAGGTTGCCCACCAGATAGGCGATGGAGTAGTCGGCGAAGTGGATACCACCGGGGCCATCCTCACCGGCCAGCATGCCGACGGCGAGGAAGATAACCAGAATGGGAATACCGAGGCGGGAAGAGAGGGCGCTCAACAGTACGCTGGCTCCCACCAACAGGGCAGCGACAAAAAAGAAACTGTTGATGGTAGCGGCATCCAAGGGCGAACTCCTTCCTGGTAATGTGCAAAGTAGGCACATTATATGCAGTTAGGCCCCCCTTGTGTGGCTTATTTGTGCATCAATTTGCACTTTCTTACATTTTTCATCCCTTTTTTCAGCATGGCCGCGCCATATTCTGACAGTGACGGCGTTATCGAAAGCGGAGTCAAAGGAGCGTCAATTACAGGATGCGCAGGGAGGAGAGGGCGGGGAAAAGCGAAACGGCACAGCAGAGGGAGAGGGGAGCACAAGGGCGCTCCCCACGGGATGGGGGCGGGATTCAGTCGTCCTCGTCATCCTTCACTTCGCGGATCTTGTCCTTGTAGTTGGGCAACTGCTTCTCCAGCCGTTTCATGTCTTTGATGGCATTGAGAAACAGCCCGAGCAGAAAGAGCAGCGGCAACCCTATCCACAGCCAGAGATTCATGGGATTTTCCTTTCGTCAGGACAGGTGGTGACATAACGGGCCAAAATTTCATCAAGGTTGGCCAATATGGTCGACTTGCCTTCAATATCCGCCTGTTGCAGGCAAAGCGCCAGTGCCGCGGGATCGAGCCGCTGCTCATCGGACTCCAACGAGAAGCTGATATGCCAGGGCTCGTAGGCGACCCCGCTCTCTGCCCCGACCGGCTTGGCATAAGGGAGGAAGAAGCCGAAGTCGCTCATATGATCGCTGAGCCACTCGCCGAGATCTGCAAACCAGCCCCCGGCTTCATACTCCCAGGGCTCCAGCGCCAGTTTGGTATCGGCGGGCAGGCAGTCCGGGTCGTAGATATCGAGATCGGTCCCCCAGTGGTGACGGCTGGTGCCGGGCAGGGCGCTCCAGCGCAGGATGGCGTGCAGCCGCTCTATCTCGCCCAGTTGCAGGGCATCGATGGGCTGGCTGTTGGCATCGAGCAGCGGCCGTTCGCCGCGCCACTTGCCATTCCAGATGGCGAGCTGGCGCTCGAAGCTGCGCCAGCTGGAGGCCGCCTGCAGGTTGAATCCCTCATAGGCGGCTGCCACCTGCATGTCGTTGAAGGCCGCCGCGGTGGCGGCAGTCAGACGATGGGGGCCGCGCCCCACCAGAATAAGGTGGCTCTCGTCGAGCCCCAGCAGTTGTTCCTGCGTCATGCCAGCAATCTCTCGAGCACCCCTTGGTACATGTCCGCCAGCAGATCCAGATCGTCCGCCTTCACGCACTCGTTCACCTTGTGAATGGTGGCGTTGACGGGACCGAGCTCAATCACCTCGGCGCCGGTAGGGGCGATAAAGCGCCCGTCGGAGGTGCCACCAGTGGTGAGCAGGGCTGGTCGCTGGCCGTTCACCGCCTCGATGGCCGCCACGGCGGCATCGAGCAGCGCGCCGGTGTCGGTGAGGAACGGCTGGCCGGAGAGGGTCCAGTTCAGTTGATAATCGAGGCCATGTTTATCCAGCAGCGCTTCGACCCGCTCGCGGATATCCAGGTCGGTCAGTTCGGTGCTGAAGCGGAAGTTGAACTGCACCTGCAGCTCGCCAGGGATGACGTTGGAGGCGCCGGTACCCGCCTGAATGTTGGCGATCTGGAAGCTGGTGGGGGGGAAGTAGGCGTTGCCCTCATCCCACACGGTGGCGGCGAGTTCCGCCAGCGCTGGCGCGGCTTTGTGAATGGGGTTGTCAGCCAGATGGGGGTAGGCGACATGGCCCTGCACTCCGCGCACCAGCAAATCGCCGGTGATGGAGCCGCGGCGGCCGTTCTTCACCACATCCCCGACCACGGCGGTAGAGGAGGGTTCACCGACGATGCACCAGCGGATCTTCTCGTTGCGGGCCTCCAGGGTGTCGATCACCCGGGTGGTGCCATTGATAAAGGGCCCCTCTTCATCGGAGGTGATGAGAAAGGCGATGGACCCGGTGTGATCAGGATGCTCGGCTACGAAGCGCTCGACCGCCACCACCATGGCAGCCAGCGAGCCCTTCATATCGGCGGCACCGCGGCCATAGAGCACACCATCCTTGATGGTCGGCTCGAACGGCGGGGTGTGCCATTTGTCCAGCGGCCCGGCGGGCACCACGTCGGTGTGACCGGCGAAGCAGAACAGCGGCCCCTCGCTGCCACGACGGGCCCAGAGGTTGGTGGTGTCCTCAAATACCATGGGCTCGATGACAAACCCGAGCTTGGCGAGGCGCTCCGCCATCAGGGTCTGACACCCTTCATCGAGGGGGGTAACGGAGGGGCGGCGGATCAGATCCTTGGCCAGTGCGATGACATCCGACATCAGTTGTCCTTAGTTGTCCTTAACGGGAGAAGAGGGATTGGTAGTGATCAGCCTTAAAACCCAGAGTCAGTTCGCCGTCACGGTCCAGCAGCGGGCGCTTGATCATGGCCGGATGTTCCAGCAGCAGGGCGCGCGCCTTGGCGGTATCGAGCCCCTGTTTGGCCTCATCCGGCAGGGCGCGGAAGGTGGTGCCGCGACTATTGAGCAGGGCTTCCCAGCCGAGTTTTGCCAGCCAGCTGTCCAGATCGTCCGGGTTCAGGCCGTCGGCACGGTGGTCGTGAAAGCGGTAGTCGATACCGGCCTCATCCAGCCACTTGCGGGCTTTCTTGATGGTGTCGCAGTTCTTGATGCCATAGAGGGTGATGGCCATGGGGAGTCCTTCTCTTGTGGGCGCTGGCCGTGGGCCGCGTCCCGAAAATCCGAATCAACGCAGTGCAAGGGCCCGATTCTGGCATTGTGGCAATCCCATGGCAACGCCGATGGTCTGGCTCGCGGGTTTTACCGGAACTGGTCACACCTGAACGGCGATTTTGAGCTCAAGATCAGAAGCAGTACGGTGGGCGTGCCCGATGGGGTTGGGTATTGCGGGAGAATATCGACTATTGCAGGAGAAAAAGAGAAGGGGGCAAACGCCAGATAGCCAAAACGCGCCAGCGGGCGCGTTTGGTCGGCATCATCAAGCACCTCAATCAGTGCAGGGTGGTCCACTCATGGTCAAAGACCCGGGCCCGTTCCCAGGGTGCATCAGGCAGGCTGGAAGAGAGGCCAGTGTATTTGCCCACGTCGTCCACCACGATGGCGGAGAGGATCGGCAGGTTGTTTTCGGTGCAGTACATGCGGATGCGTTGCAGCAGGGTGCGCAGTTCATCCTGGCACTGCTCCAGCCCGGCCTGCTTGGCCAGTTTGGAGTAACGAATGGTAGTGCGTTCCTTTGCAGACTCGACGAGGATGTCCCACAGCTTGTAGTCGCAGGTCGAAGCACCTGCGGTGGCTTGGCTTGTCATAACTCTCTCCGGCGCGAAATGGTCGCTATATGTCGAAGCGCATCTTCGCCAGTTCGGCGCCGTCATATGTTGATCCAACGCAAAAAAGAGGGGAGTCGCGTCACACAATTCCCGGATATGGGGTGATAAAGGTTTTCCGGCAGTTGAAATAACGAAAAATTGTTACATGGCCGACATATTATGCTAATGAATCACGGTGACGGCACCTTTATTGATAGGGATCAAAGGCAAACAGTGGTCAGATCACTAGATTTCGCTCTTCGATAAATTTATCAGGAGTGAATATTGGAACTTTTATTCGTCTTGCTCGTTCTGGTCGCCGTGGTCTACGGCATCATCAAGGATTACAACCCGCAGGCGGTGTTGGCGCTGGCGGGCATGGCCATTTTTGCAGTGGCCTACTGGTTGGGGCTGCACCCCATTCTCCCCGCTGACAAGAGCACCGGCTTCGCCCTGTTCGACCTGTTCGAAGTGTTCAAGGGGATCTTCTCCTACCGCGCGGCGGGCCTCGGCCTCACTATCATGGCGGTGGCGGGTTTTGCCACCTACATGTCCCATATCGGTGCCTCCCAGGCGCTGGTGCGGGTGGCGGTCAAGCCGGTGGCGGGCATCCAGTCCAGCTACCTGATGCTCTCCATCTGTTATCTGGTGGCGGTATTCGTCTCCCTGTTCGTTACTTCCGCTACCGGCCTTGGCCTGCTGTTGATGGTCACCATGTATCCGGTGATGCGCAACCTCGGCATCAGCCCGGCCTCCGCCTGTGGTGTCATCGCCACCTCACAGGCGTTTGAGATTGGCCCGACCCAGACCAACGCCATCTTCTCCGCCGGTCAATCCGGCATGGATCCGACCAGCTATTTCGTCGACTACCAGGTCTGGCTGGTGGCCCCCATGCTGCTGGTGACCATGGTGCTGCACTTCTTCTGGCAGCGTCACTGCGATCGCAAGGATGGCTGGGATCCTGCGCTCCATCGCGGCGATCACGCCGAGCTGGACGAGCAGGGCACCGAGAGCGTGCAGGCGCCTACCTGGTATGCCCTGCTGCCGATCATCCCCTTCGTGCTGATGATGACCTTCTCCAAGCTGCTGGTGAGCGACATCAAGATGAGCGTGGAGGTGGCCATGCTGCTGTCGGTCTTTATCGGCATGTTGTGCGAGCTGCTGCGTAGCCGCTCGGTGCGTACCGCTTTTGCCGGGCTCTCCAGCTTCCTCGACGGCATGGGCAAGGTGTTTGGCCCCGTGGTGGCGCTCATCGTCTGTGCCGAGCTGTTTGCCGAATCCCTCAAGGCCATCGGCGCCATCGATACCCTGCTGCACTCTGCCAGCAATGCCGGTATCGGCAGCGGTCTGATGACCCTGGTGATGGTGGCGCTGATCATGGTGGCGGCGGTCATCATGGGCTCCGGCAACGCGGCGTTCCTCAGCTTCTCTACCCTGGCACCGGCGGTGGCGGCCAAGTTTGGCGTGCCTGCGGTGACCATGTTGCTGCCGATGCAGCTCGCTTCCAGTATCGGCCGTACCGTCTCTCCCATCGCAGCGGTACTGATCGCCTGTGCGGGGATTGCCAAGGTATCGCCCTTTACCGTGGTCAAGCGCACCAGCGTGCCGATGGCGGGGGCGCTGGTGACGGCGTTGACCCTCAACTATCTGCTGTTCATGTAGTGATGCGGGTTATGTAGTGGTGTTTGGAATTTACCGGTCGGGCGGGTGGCATGGCTGCCCGCCTTTTTCTCACTGTGTCGAATTGTTGCAATAGACGATCGGCCATCAATGCTGATTGTTGCATGGAGAAGATAATGACAGTTGTAAAAAGCCCGTTTTCCCTCGATAGCTATCTGGCCGATCTGGCCCCGCTCATCAACCTCGATTGCGGTACTCGCACCCCGGCCGGGGTAGCGAAAGTGGCCGACATCATGACCGAGAAATATGAGGCTATCGGCTGGCAGGTGACTCGCCACCAGTTCGCTGCCGAGTGCGGCCCCTGCCTCGAGATCACCAATGCGCCGGGTGCCGATCACTACGACGTGATGCTGTGCGGCCACATGGATACCGTCTTCCCCGAGGGGACGGCGGCCAAGCGCCCGCTGAAAATCGAAGGCAATCAAGCCTTTGGCCCCGGCGTGTCAGACATGAAGAGCGGCCTGCTCTCTATCTGGTATGCACTCAAAGAGATGGATCCGGCATTGCTTGCCAAGCTCAAGGTGCTGGTCTGCTACAACTGCGACGAAGAGATTGGCTCCCCCTGGTCGAAAGATTGGCTGGTGGAGAAGGCCAAACAGAGCGGCTGCGTGCTGGTGGCTGAAGCTGCTCGCCCGAGCGGAGATCTCATCAGCGCCCGCAAGGGCAATGCCAAGTACCGCATCACCTTCCACGGCAAGGCCTCCCACGCGGGTTCGGCCCTCACCGAAGGGATCTCTGCCATCACCGAGCTGGCGCACTGGGTATTGGCCATCAACGAGCAGGTCAACATGACCACGGGCACCACCATGAACGTCGGCGTCGTACAGGGCGGCACCGGTGTCAACGTGGTGCCGGACTTTGCCGAGGCGATCGTCGATCTGCGCTTCTGGAGTAACGAAGAGGCCGCCGCGGTGCACGATCGGCTCACCTTTATGGCCAACAACCCCTTCCTTGCGGGTTGTCGGGTCGAGGTGGATCGCCAGACCTTCAAGCCGGCGATGCGCCCGAGCGGTGACACAGAGGCCGTGATGGCGCTGGTGGAGGCGGCAGCCAAGGAGGAGGGGATCCCCTTCAACTGGCTGGAGGCCGGTGGCGGCTCGGATGCCAACTTCACCGCCGCTGCGGGGGTGCCGTCCCTCGATGGCTTCGGCCCTATGGGGGGCGGTTTCCACTCGGAGGCGGAGTTCCTGCTGCTCGACAGCATCGAACCGCGTATCCGTCTGCTGCAGCGGGTGCTGGGCAAGCTGGCGAAATAAGCCGGTTTATTTCTTGTTCGGGTCGTTATTGGCCCGCTCAACATTGGTCTGCTCAAACCCCAACGGGAGGCTGTTGCCTCCCGTTTTTTTATCTCGATTTTTCGCGCGCTGAGTGAGTTGGCCAGATGGCTTGCGGCCGTTACCCCTGTGGCTCGGCCAGATAGGCCAGATGATCCTGCCGCGCCACCTGCCAGCCATCGAGGTGCAGCGGGGCGGCAAAGCCCGGGCCGTCGGTCACCATGGTGTGGTACTCCCCCTGCTCGCCGCAGGCATCGAAGCCTTGGGTTGCTGCCAGCTGCTGCAACTCGGCGAGGGTGGCGGCATCAAGGGTGCGTCCAGTCCACTCGGGAGCCAGTACCCGGGTATCGACGCAGGAGAGGTGGGCGACGATGCCGCGGGCCAGCATATCCGCCAGCAAGGCTTGACGAGATTGCTGCCAGAGCGGGGTATGCACGGTGATACCAAGCGGGCGGCAGCGCTCGCGGATCCAGTTAGGCGCACCGCCCACGCTGTCGATATCGCCGGTGACCACCCCATCGAGTTGCCACTCCTCCTTGAGCCGTGCCAGTGCCCGCTCATAACCGAGATCGAACGGCGCTTCTATGGTGACCAGCAGATGGGGCAGCCCGAGGGCTTCCGCCTGACGGCGCACCAGCGGCAAGGGGTGAGCGAGAAATCGGGGTTCTGGCGGCGCAAAGGTGGCCAGTGCCACCACCTGATGGCCCGCTTGGCGAGCATGACAGAGGGCCAGCATGGCATCTTTGCCACCGCTCCAGAGCAGGATGACGCGAGACATGAATGAGATTCCGGTGGTGAACGAGGGGGCATGCTACCCAGCGGTGGGGGCAGAGGTAAAGGCATAGTGTCCGGAAATGGCGGCGGGGAAATGGTTGAGGTAACAGAGCGGGGAAAAAAGCAGGCCCCCGAAGCGGGGGCCTGTATTGCAATAGCGTGGTAAACGCGACTGCGATTAGAGCAGGATGCTGGTGAGGATAAAGCCCAGCGAGCAGGAGGTCACCACCCCGATCAGCCCCGGAATGATGAAGCTGTGGTTGATGATGAACTTGCCGATGCGGGTGGTGCCGGAGCGGTCGAAACCGATACAGGCCAGATCGCTCGGGTAGGTCGGCAGCACGAAGTAGCCGTAGCTCGCCGGCAGGAAGGCGATCAGCAGCTTCGGCTCCACACCCAGCGCCAGACCCATGGGGGCGATGGCGGTGAGGGCGGCGGCCTGGCTGTTTACCAGCTTGGAGATGAGGAACAGCACCAGGGCGTAGGTCCAGGGTTGGGCCTGTACCACATGGGCCAGGGTCTCTTTGAGCAGGGGCATGTGAGCCTGGAAGAAGGTCTCACTCATCCATGCCACCCCGAATACGGAGAAGATGGCGACCATGCCCGCCTTGAAGACGGCACCGTTGGCGATCTCGCCCGGCTTGACCTTGCAGCGCATCAGGATGATGGCACCGGCGATCAGCATCATCATCTGGATCACCAGGTTCATGGAGAGCGGGCCGGTCTTGTCCTTGATGGTAAACACCGGACGCAGACCTTCGTTGGCGCCGAGCAATACCACGGCAGCGATGGCGGCGAAGAAGATCCAGGTAGAC
The DNA here is from genome assembly GCF_051948815.1 of Aeromonas sp. Lyrl_2. Classification (NCBI taxonomy): domain Bacteria; kingdom Pseudomonadati; phylum Pseudomonadota; class Gammaproteobacteria; order Aeromonadales; family Aeromonadaceae; genus Aeromonas; species Aeromonas sp. Lyrl_2. Next base: position 239,125 of record NZ_JAYJLJ010000005.1, on the reverse strand, counting down.
CAGTAGGCCTCTTTCGGGAACTTGGTGTTGAGCAGGGTTTCACCACCGCCGTAGATGAAGGCACGCTGCTCCGGATCTTTGATCTTGGCCTGGAACTCTTCGTCTTTGTCCAGATCCTTGCCGCGACGCAGGCTCCACAGGGCCGCCACGATGACACCGGTCAGGGAGGAGGGGATGGCGATCATCAGGATGTCGAGCAGGCCGTAAGCCTGACCGATACCGTGGCCGGCTGCCAGAATGGAAACCATGGAGACCACGGCAACGGAGACCGGGGAGGCGCAGATGGCCATCTGGGAGGCAACGGAGGCTACGGCCATCGGGCGCTCGGGACGGATGTTCTTCTGCAGCGCGATGTCAGCGATGATGGGGAACATGGTGTAGACCACGTGGCCGGTACCGCACAGGAAGGTGAGGGTCCAGGTGGTGAGCGGCGCCAGGATAGTGATGTATTGCGGGTGACGGCGCAGCAGACGCTCGGCCACCTGCATCATCAGGTTGAGGCCACCGGCAGTCTGCAGGGTGGCGGCACAGCCGATCACCGCCAGAATGGTCAGCATTACCTGAACAGGCGGTTCGCCCGGCACCAGGCCGAAGACGAAGGTCAGCAGGAAGAGACCGATACCACTGATGAGACCGAGTCCCATGCCCCCAAAGCGGGTACCCAGCAGCAAGCAGCCGAGTACCACTAAAAATTCCATCAAGATCATTCCGTTACCTCGTGTGATTCAACCCATATTGCCGCGGGTAGCCTGAACCATGAATTGTCATTGTCTGTTTTATTTAGCCCAAAAGGGTTAGTTGCTATTCTGCTCCCCTGAAAAAGTGAAAAAATTGAGTTACTTCAATAACTCGATGAATTTTTGATTAAACCACTTAAAAACCACGTACTAACAAAAACATTATTTTTGTCACCAAGTGGTATCACTCGGGGCCAAGCCATCGGGTGGTCATGGTGGCAGCACAGTGCGGCAACAGAACTGCAGGGGAGGGGCATAAAAAGGGCTCGATTGCGGCAGAAGAGGGTGAAAAAGCCAGCGCTCAGGCTATTTTTGCCAGCAAGGGCTGACTTCAGCGGATTGACTCATTTGGCCGCAGGGGCTTGCTGCAGATAGCGGCGCTGATAATCCTCGCTCAGCTTGGCAATATCCAATCTGGCAATGGCCTGCGCCACCCGTTGCTGCAACGCCTGTTGATCGGGACGGAACATGATGTGCAGGCTCTTGTAGCCGAGGATCTTCGGGTTGAACTGCAGCTGTTCGGGGTGGAGCTTGTCATCGTGATAGGTGAGCCAGTAGAAAACATCCCGGTCGATCACCGCTAGATCGAGCCGGTCGCGCTGCAATTTGCGCAGGTTGAGCAGGTCCGCATCGACGGCGGCAGTGTTGAGGCGCTTGCTGGCCATCAGGGCATCGAATTCACGGGTGTTGACGTACCCCTCCACCACGCCGATCCGGTAGGGGGCGAGATCCGTGAGCTGCTGCCAGGGGATGGGGGGGCCTGAGCGCTGCGCCATACCCAGCACACTGTCGCCTACGCTGGCGGAGCTGCGCCACAGGGTCGGCAGGGTGTCGGAGAGGTACTCGGGAAAATAGCCGCTATAAGGCTGGGTCGGGTCGGCCGCCAGCCGTACCGCCCGCTGCCAAGGATAGAAGTCGAACGTCACCTCCAGTCCCGCTTCGGCAAAGGCGCGTTTGACGATATGACCGGTGAGGCCGCCATCGGGCAGGCTCTGGCTGGTGTAGGGGGGCCACTCCAGGGTGGTCAGACGAACGGGCTCGGCACACAGTTGAACAGGCATGCAGGACAGCAATAGCGAGAGCAGCAGGCGATATCCCATAGGCGACGAGTTCCTTGTGCCGGTTGATCCTGAGTATCACCCATAACGGTGACAATAAAAAAGCCGACCCACAGGTCGGCTTTTGCAATGCAGTGGCAAGATGCCGCTGATCAGAACTCGGCGGTACGCGGAGTTCGCGGGAACGGGATCACGTCGCGGACGTTGCCCATGCCGGTCACGTAGACCACCAGACGCTCGAAGCCCAGACCGAAGCCGGAGTGCGGCACGGTACCGAAGCGACGCAGGTCGCGATACCACCAGTAATCTTCCTTGTTCAGGCCCATCTCGGCCAGACGGGCATCCAGCACGTCCAGACGCTCTTCACGCTGGGAACCACCGATGATCTCGCCGATGCCCGGAGCCAGTACGTCCATCGCGGCAACGGTCTTGCCGTCGTCGTTGAGGCGCATGTAGAAGGCCTTGATATCTTTCGGGTAGTTCTTTACTACCACCGGAGACTTGAAGTGCTCCTCGGCCAGATAGCGCTCGTGCTCGGAGGAGAGATCGATACCCCAGGAGACCGGGAACTCGAACTTCTTGCCGCAGTTTTTCAGCACTTCGATGGCGTCGGTGTAGTCGATCTGGGCGAAGTCGGAGGAGACGAAACGCTCCAGACGGCCGATGGCATCCTTGTCCACGTGCTGGGCGAAGAACTCCAGATCGTCGCGACGCTCGGTCAGTACGGCGTTGAAGACATACTTCAGCATGGCTTCGGCCAGGGCGGCGTTATCTTCCAGATCGTTGAAGGCCACTTCCGGTTCAACCATCCAGAACTCGGCCAGGTGGCGGCTGGTGTTGGAGTTTTCAGCGCGGAAGGTCGGGCCGAAGGTGTAGACCTTGGAGAGGGCGCAGGCATAGGTTTCGGCGTTCAGCTGGCCGGATACGGTCAGGAAAGCCTCTTTGCCGAAGAAATCTTCGTTGTAGTCCACCTTGCCGGCGTCGGTGCGCGGCAGGTTTTCCATGTCCAGAGTGGAGACGCGGAACATCTCGCCGGCACCTTCGGTGTCGGAGGCGGTGATGAGCGGGGTCGCAACCCAGAGGAAACCCTCTTCGTGGAAGAAGCGGTGGATGGCTTGCGCCAGGCAGTGACGAACGCGGGTCACGGCGCCAACGATGTTGGTGCGCGGGCGCAGGTGGGCCTGTTCACGCAGGTATTCGATGCTGTGGCGCTTGGCAGCCATCGGGTAGGTGTCCGGATCTTCGACCCAACCGACTACCTTCACCTCGGTCGCCTGCAGTTCGAAAGCCTGGCCGCTGCCCTGAGAGGCGGCAACCACGCCGGTCACTTCCACGGAGCAGGCAGTGGTCAGACGCAGCACTTCATTCTCGTAATTGGCCAGGGTATTGGGGACAACTGCCTGTACCGGATGGAAACAGGATCCATCGGAAATGGCCAAAAATGAGATCCCCGCCTTGGAATCACGGCGAGTCCGGATCCACCCTTTGACAGTTTGGGTGGTGCCGACCGGATACTTACCGGCCAGCACATCTACTACGGATGCGTGCGTCATCGAAATATTGTCTCCAGCTTGTTCTTGCAGCGCTATTTGCAACACTAGGGAGTCTGGCCCGGGCACAGATGGCCCACCATGGCAGACTAAGCCGTCAATCTTACCCGCGCGGGTTTGATAAACAAGCAAAAATGTCGGACTCTGGTGGGGTTTTCGGCATGGTTCACTCAACAAGAGTGTCACGGGCGCAGGAGAGGTGGGTGAAAGATCGGCGGCATGGGCCAGATTGGCTGACACGGTTGTTGCAGGGGCTGGTGATGCTCTGCTGGGGCGGCTTTATCGTGCTGCTCTCCCTTTACCACTATGCCCGTCCCGAAATCGCCTACGGTTTTCTGGTCTATGGCGGGATCGAGGTGCGCGATTATTGGGACCCGGCCCTTACCCCCTGGCTGGTCTACGGGCTCTGGAGCTGCTGTGCCCTGACGCTGGCGGTGTTGCTGCTGGAGCGCAAGCGCAGCCGCCGTCAGGATGATTCCCGGCATGTCAATCTGGCCATCCTGCTATTGGTGCTGATCGCCAGTCTGCTTTTCTACTACGTCGGTTAAGCGTTCGTCTTAGCGGGGCTGATCCGGCTCCTGCCTGCTGGCCTTGGTGCGTTTGCCGAGCTGGCGCTCCACACTGTCGAGCATCTGGTTGTAGGCCACCGCCACCCGGCCAATCTCGTCGCCGTCATCCCCCTCCAGCCGGTGGCCGAAGTCGTGCAAGTCGGTGGCCTCTTCCATGGAGCGGGTCAACTGGTTGAGGGGGCGCACGATCCAGGTGCGGATGACCCAGAGGGTCAGCAGCAGTCCCATCCCGAAGATGCCGGTGAGAATGAGCGCCGAGGTGAGAATATTCTGCTCGACCCGGGTAAACAGCGAATCGAGGGAGTAGTCAAAGCGCACGGCCCCTAACACAGTGTTCTCCGGCACCAGATGACAGCTGGTGCAGTCGGTCCCGCGAAAATCCTTCTTGGCCAGTAGCGGTCGGGTGACCACCAGACGGCTGTGCATGCCGTTGTGCACCACCTCCAGACTCCCTTTGCCCGCCAGAGCCAGCTCATCAAACTCATCTTTTACCTGCTCTGTCTCCCGTCCCGGCCCGAACTGTTTGCTCACCGCATCGCCACGCACGATGCGGGCATCCTCCACATGGGCGTGGTCGAGAAACTTGCCGCGCAGGGTATCGCGGGCATCCATCTTGCCAGTCAGCATCAGCATGTTGAGGCCATCGAAATAGGCTTCGGTCTGCTCGCGGCTCTGCTCCTTGATGAGGGTCAGGATGAGATCGCGCTCGCGCACTGCCTGATAGGCTGCGGAGAAGACCAGTACCATGGAGAAGATGAAGAGCAGGAAAAAGTTGATTTTGGCAGCAATGGAGAGGCGCATGAGCAGTCTTTCTTGATGGTAAAACCGCAGCAGTTTACCCCTCTTGGGGCCTCAGGTCTGGTGTTTTGCTCACATTACGGCAAGTGAAACTGCACTGAAGTGGATAAAGTTGCCCTCTTTATATATCAAATGCCGGTAGTCAAACGGGCGGCAGCGATGGCCGCCCGTTGCATTGCATTAAAACTCGCCTTCGGTGATGGCCTGACGGATGGCGCCGGTCAATACCCGCAGCTGTTCGGGGGTTATAACGAAGGGTGGCATCAGGTAGACCAGCTTGCCAAAGGGGCGGATCCAGGCGCCCAGTTCGACAAACTTGCGCTGGATGCGCGCCACATCCACCCGCTCTTTCATCTCCACCACCCCGATGGCGCCGAGCACCCGCACATCAGCGACCGCCGGGTGCAGGGTCAGCTCTACCAGTTCGGTACGCAGCTGATGCTCGATGGCGCGCACCCGCTCCTGCCACGGTGAGGCCAGCAGCAACTCGATGGAGGCGTTGGCCACCGCGCAGGCGAGGGGATTACCCATAAAGGTGGGTCCGTGCATAAAGACCCCCGCCTTGCCGTCACAGATGGTACGGGCGACATGCTCGGTGGTCAGGGTCGCCGAGAGGGTGAGGTAGCCGCCGGTGAGCGCCTTGCCCAGACACATGATGTCGGGGCTGATCCCCGCCCAGTCACAGGCAAACAGCTGGCCGGTGCGGCCAAAGCCGGTGGCAATCTCGTCAGCTATGAGCAGCACGCCGAACTCGTCGCACAGGGCACGCACCCACTGCAGGTAGCGGGGGTGGTAGAAGCGCATGCCGCCAGCGCCTTGCACTATGGGCTCAAGCACGATGGCGGCTATCTCCTCGTGATGATCGGCCATGAGTGTGGCCAGCTCCACCACGCACTGCTCGTCCCACTCGGCGTGGAAGCGACAGTTCGGCGCATCGACAAAATAGTGTTCCGGCAGGAATCCCTTGTAGAGCTCGTGCATGCCGCCATCGGGATCGCAGACGCTCATGGCGCCAAAGGTGTCGCCGTGATAGCCGCTGCGCAGGGCGACAAATTTGGCTCTGGGCGTCCCCCTGGCGTGCCAGTACTGCTGCGCCATCTTGAGCGCCACTTCCACCGCTACCGAGCCGGAATCGGCCAGAAAGACCCGATCAAGCCCCTTCGGAGTGATCTCCACCAGCTTGCGGCAGAGCTCGACCGCCGGGGGGTGGGTCAGCCCGCCAAACATCACGTGGGACATCTTGCCGAGCTGGGCGGTGGCGGCAGCGTCCAGTTCCGGCACCTGATAGCCGTGCACGCAAGCCCACCAGGAGCTCATGCCATCCACCAGTTTGCGGCCATCGCTGAGGGTGATCTTCACCCCTTTGGCGCTGGCCACTTCATAGCAGGGCAGGGGGTGAGTGAGGGAGGTATAGGGGTGCCAGATGTGGTGCAGGTCGAATTCTTGGTTGGTCATTTGTTGTTCTGTTGTCAATTGGTTTGATCTGGTCGGTGTTGACAGTCTACGCGTGCTCTCTACACTAGCCAACAATTTCAGCCACTTGGCACTGCGCATCACCCTGAGCGCGCGGGCCCGGCGGCGGGTTTTGTGGCCGTCCATCCCAAGATGGCGGGCGCAGGATCCCACTAATAACAACCGGAAGCCATGTATGAATGCTCTCACCGCGGGCGGTCACGCCCTTCGTCACGACTGGACCCTCGCCGAGGTTCAGGTCCTGTTTGCCCTGCCGTTCAACGATCTGCTGTTTCAGGCCCAGACTGTCCACCGCGCCCACTTTGACCCGAATGAAGTGCAGGTGAGTACTTTGCTCTCCATCAAGACCGGCGCCTGCCCGGAAGATTGCAAATACTGCCCCCAGAGCGCCCGTTACCATACCGGTCTTGAGGCCGAGCGGCTGATGGAGGTGGAGAAGGTGCTGGAGCGGGCCCGCGAAGCCAAGGCCAATGGCTCGTCCCGTTTCTGCATGGGGGCCGCCTGGCGCAACCCCAAAGAAAAAGACATGCCCTACATCATCCGGATGATCGAGGAGGTGCGCGGGCTCGGTATGGAGACCTGCATGACGCTGGGGATGCTCACCGCCGATCAGGCGGCCCGTCTTGGCGCTGCGGGGCTCGATTACTACAACCACAACCTCGACACCTCGCCGGAGTTTTACGGCGAGATCATCTCCACCCGCACCTATCAGGATCGGCTCGATACCCTGGAGCATGTGCGCAGTGCCGGCATGAAGGTCTGCTCTGGCGGCATCGTCGGCATGGGCGAGCAGGCCAAAGATCGGGCGGGCCTGTTGATGGCGCTGGCCAACCTGCCGCGCCACCCCGAAAGCGTGCCCATCAACATGTTGGTCAAGGTGAAGGGAACGCCGCTGGAGAACGAGGAGAACCTCGATCCATTCGAATTTATCCGCACCATCGCCGTGGCGCGGATCATGATGCCCGCCTCCCATGTGCGCCTCTCCGCCGGGCGGGAGAAGATGAACGAGCAGATGCAGGCGATGTGCTTTATGGCCGGGGCCAACTCCATTTTCTATGGCTGCAAGTTGCTGACCACTCCCAACCCGGACGAGAACAGCGATATGCAGCTGTTCAAGCGACTCGGCATTCGCCCCGCTCAGCGGGCCCAGAAGCCGGATCAGGTTCAAGAAGAGGAGCTGCTGGCCGAGGTGAGCCGCCAGAGCGAACCTGCCGAAATGTTTTATGACGCCACCCGCCCCCGTGCAGGGGCCGTTCGGTCATGAACAGCCCTGCAGTAACGGGCCCCTTTGGGTTGGGCGCGGCGCTGGCCGAGCGCGAGCAGGCCAATCTGCTGCGTCGCCGCATCGCGACCGACGGGGCGAGTGGCGGGCGGCTCAGGGTTGCGGGGCGCGACTACCTCAACTTTTCCGCCAACGACTATCTGGGACTGGCGGATCACGGCGCCATCAAGGCCGCCTTCAACGCGGGGATTGAGCGTTATGGCACGGGCTCCGGCGCCTCGCCGCTGGTGACCGGTTACTGCCGTGCCCACCAACAGCTTGAGGAGACCCTGGCCGAGTGGCTCGGGGTGGAGGCGGTGCTGCTCTTCAACTGCGGTTTTTCGGCCAATCAGGCGGTGCTCAAAGCGCTGCTCGGTAAGGAACATCTGCTGTGGCAGGACAAACTCATCCACGCCTCTTTGCAGGAGATGGGCAGCCAGCTCCCTTGCAAGATGAAGCGTTTTGCCCACAACGATATGGCGGCCCTTGAACGACAGCTTGAGCCAAATCGCGGGCTCATCGTCTCGGAGGGGGTGTTCAGCATGGACGGGGATCAGGCCCCCTGGGGTGAACTCGCGGCATTGGCAGCCCGGAGCGGCAACTGGCTGATGATCGACGATGCCCACGGCCTCGGCGTGCAGGGGCCCGAGGGGCGCGGCACCCTGGCGGCGCAGGGGGTTAACCCTGCCAGCGTACACATCCAGATGGGCACTTTTGGCAAGGCGCTTGGCGTCGCCGGTGCCTTTGTCGGTGGCAGTCGCGAGCTGGTGGCGTATCTGGTCAACTTCGCCCGCCACTATGTCTACAGCACCCATATGCCCGCCGCCCAGGCTTGTGCGGTCAGCAAGAGTATCGAACTGGTACGTGCCGCCGAGGATGCCCGCGCCCATCTTGGCCAGCTGATCGCCCGCTTCCGGCAAGGGGCAAAGGCGCAGGGTTGGCAACTGGGGGCGAGCGACACCCCGATCCAGCCGCTGCTGGTGGGGGAGAGCGTTGCTGCTTTGCAACTGGCTGAACGGCTGCGGGATCGCGGTATCTGGGCTGGCGCCATTCGCCCGCCCACTGTGCCAGTCGGTACGGCCCGGCTGCGAATTACCCTGAGCGCGGCCCACAGCGAGCAGGATGTGGATCGCCTGCTCGATGCCTTGGGGGTCTGCCCTGCAGTTACAACGCTAGGGGAGGCTCACTATGACTGAGCGCTTTCAAACGGTCGACAAGGCGCAGCTTGCTCGCCGTTTCGGCGCCGCCGCTCGTCATTACGATGCCCACGCCCGCTTTCAGCAGGAGGTGGGGCAGGCGCTGTTGGAATGGATGCCAGACAGGCTGGTTGGCACTGATCTGACGGTGAGCGGGCTGGATCTGGGCTGCGGCACCGGCTTTTTCTTGCCCCAACTGGCGAACCGTTGTCACCAGCTGGTGGGGCTGGATCTCGCCCCCGGCATGCTGGCGCAGGCCGCCTTGCGTTGCAGCGGTGCTCGCCTGCTCTGCGGCGATGCGGAGCAGCTTCCTTTCGCCGACAGCGCGTTCGACTGGGTTTTCTCCAGTCTGGCGCTACAGTGGTGCGAGCGTCCGGCCCAGGCTTTTGGCGAGCTGCTGCGGGTGGTCAAACCGGGCGGCCAGATCTTTTTCTCGACCCTGCTCGATGAGTCGCTCTGGCAGTTGCGAGCCGCCTGGCAGCAGCTTGATGGTCGCGCCCATGTCAATCGCTTCCTCAGCCTGCCACAATTGGAGCAGGCGCTGGCTAGCGCCGGGGTCTCTGCTCCCGAGCTGCGTTGTATCACCTGGGATCTCGCCTATCTTGAAGTGCCGCAGCTGTTGCGCGATCTCAAGGGGATTGGGGCCAATCAGGTCAATGACAATCAGGGGAGTGCCGCCCCAGCCGGTCTGAGCGGGCGCGCCAGATTGCAGCAGTTGGCGCAGGCGTATGAGGCGTTTCGCCAGCCAGATGGCAGGCTGGTCGCCAGTTATCGGGTGTGCCTCGGCCGTCTCAGCAAGCCTCGCTGAGCGCCGGGAATCGCATTGTGTGCAGGGTAGTCAACGGGCCCTGCCAAGGAGAGAACCGTATGAAATCATTCTTTATCACCGGCACCGATACCGATGTGGGCAAGACGCTGGTGGCGCGCACCCTGCTGCGTGAATTCAGCGCACAGGGAATCAAGTGCGCGGGTTACAAGCCGGTCTCGGCCGGATGTGCCCGCACCCCGGACGGGCTGCGCAACCTGGATGCCGTTCTGTTGCAGGAGGCGGCGAGTCTGCCGCTGCCCTATGAGGTGGTCAATCCGTTCGCCTATGAGCCGCCGATTGCGCCCCACATCGCCGCCAGCGAGGCGCGCCAGCCTATCACCATGCAGGGGTTGAGCGAGGGGCTACGCAAGATTGAACAGGCCGGGGCCGAACTGGCGGTAGTGGAAGGGGCAGGGGGCTGGTATTTGCCGCTCGATCGCAAGCATCTGCTGTCGGACTGGGTGAAACAGGAGAACATGGCGGTGATCATGGTAGTGGGCGCCAAGTTGGGTTGCCTCAACCATGCGCTGCTCACCTTTGCCGCCATCCGCAACGATCAGCTGCCGGTGGCGGGGTGGGTAATTAATCGGCTCCATGGTTCCATGAGCCATTATCAGGAAAATCTGGACACCCTGAGGGGCTTGCTGCCAGCCCCCTTCCTCGGCGAAATTCCGTTTATAAACAATCCGCTTGAAGCCGATTTGCAGGGGCGTCTCGATATCTCGCCGCTACTTTGACGGCATATTCAGCGAACATTCATCGAATCTCCCTAGAATGTCGACATTAACATGATCAGGTGGGGTTCCCGAGTGATCCCCGGTCATGTCCCTTATCTTCACAAGGAGTCTATATGAAGCGAATTATGCTATTCCTGGTGACCAACCTGGCCGTCATGCTGGTGCTGGGGGTGGTACTCAATATCCTGTTCTCGGTTCTGGGGATCAACAAGTCCAGCATTTCCGGGCTGTTGGTGTTCTGTGCCGTGTTCGGTTTTGGGGGTTCCTTTATCTCCTTGCTGATGTCCAAGTGGATGGCCAAGCGCAGCTATGGCGTCCAGGTCATCGAGCAACCCCGTAACGAGACCGAGCACTGGCTGGTGAGCACTGTGGCCCGTCAGGCCCGCGAAGCGGGTATCAAGATGCCGGAAGTGGGGATCTACGACTCTCCCGAGATGAACGCCTTTGCGACCGGCGCCCGCCGCGATGATTCGCTGGTGGCGGTCTCCTCCGGCCTGCTCTACAGCATGAGCCGTGACGAGGCGGAAGCGGTGCTGGCCCACGAGGTGAGCCACGTGGCCAATGGCGACATGGTGACCCTGACCCTGATCCAGGGGGTAGTGAACACCTTCGTGATGTTCTTCGCCCGGATCGTGGCTGGCGTGATCAGCAACTTCTTCAGCTCCAACAACGAGGAAGAGAGCAGCAGCACCGGCGGTTTTGCTTACATGATCACCGTGTTCGTGCTGGAGATGCTGTTCGGCATTCTGGCCTCCATCATCGTCATGTGGTTCAGCCGTCAGCGCGAGTTCCGTGCCGATGCCGGTGCCGCCAAGTTGGCTGGTCGCGACAAGATGATTGCCGCCCTTGAGCGCCTCTCCCGCGGTGCCGAGCCGCAGCTGGAAGGCTCCATGATGGCCTTTGGCATCAACGGCAAGCGCTCCATGAGCGAGCTGTTCATGAGCCACCCGCCCATCGAGCAGCGTATCGCCGCCCTGCGTGGTTGATAGATACTGAATGACGGGGGATCACCCCGAATAAAAAACGGCTGCCTTCGGGCAGCCGTTTTGCTTTTCAGCGTTCTTTAAAGCTTGAAGTGTCCCATCTCCTGGCGCAGTACCCGTGACAGCTGCTTGAGCTTGGCTGCCTCTTGGGACACGTGGCGGGCGGCATCCCCTGACTGTTCGGAGAGAGAGGTGATGTTGCCGACGGTAGATACCACCTCGTTGGCGGCGGTGGACTGCTCGCGCAGGGTGTGGCTGATCTCTCCCATCAAGCCGGTGAGGTTGGAGGCGTGGCTCTGGATGCTGGCGATCGCCTCGCCGGTCTGGTTGGCCAGCGTGACCCCGCGAGAGACGTTGTTGACAGTGTTCTCCATGCTGCGGATGGAGGCATCCGCCCCGCTCTGGATTTTGCTAATCATCCCGGTGATCTGCTGGGTTGAGGCCGCCGAGCGACTGGCCAGATTGCGCACCTCGTCGGCCACCACCGCAAAGCCGCGACCCTGTTCACCGGCCCGCGCTGCCTCGATGGCCGCGTTGAGAGCCAGCAGGTTGGTCTGATCGGCGATACCGCGGATCACCCCGATGATCTCCGAAATCTGCTGGGTATGGCCGTTGAGCTCGGAGATGGTGCTGGCTGCATCCCCCACAGTGGTGGAGATATTCTCGATGCTGCCAAGCGTCTCTTTAATGACCCCCGAACCCTCCTCCAGGGTATTGGCGGAGACCTTGCTCAGCTCGTCAGCATGGGTGGCGTTGTCGGAGAGGTGGCTGATGCTCACCACCAGCTCCTCGATGGCGGCGGCCATGGTCTGGGTGCTGGTTTGCTGATCGGTGGCAAACTGGGCAGTCTGCTCGGCGATCTGGGCGATGCTGTCGGCAGAGTGGGACAACTCCTCGGTGGAGTGGGAGACCTTGGCGATGATCCCCTTGAGGGTGGTCTGCATACCGCCGAGCAGGCCGATTAGGCTCTCTTTCGATCCTGGCGGCACCTTGATGGGGCGCGAGAAGTCCCCTTCCGCCATCATATGGAGATCGGTCTTGAGCTGTTCGACCGAGGTGCCCACCAGATCGAGCAGGGAGCGATAGGTGCGCCAGAGGAAGAACATCAACACCAGACCGAGGGCGATAAAGAGATAGCGCAGCATGTCGGTATTGGCGATGGCGCTCTCGACTGCCTCATGGTTGCGCTGCTCCATCATCACGTAGAAGTCATCGATGGGGGACATGATGCGCCCCTTGTTCTGGTGATAGGCCTTGTCATGCATCATGGCGATGGCTTTTTGCTGGTTGGCAACCGGGTCGCCATCGCTCTGCTGCACCAGTTTGAAGGCGGCGACCTCGGTGTTGACCAGGGCATCCGAGTTGTTTTTGGCCTCGTTGAGTTTGGCGAGTTCGCCGTCGGTGAAACCGGCATCCTTCATCAGGTCGATCAGGCCACGGCGAACATTGCTGTCGGGACGGGGATTCTGGCCGTTGGCGGCGACAAAGTCCCAGTAGATACGGTTGTAGCCATCCGGTCTCGGCTGTTCGCCGTTGCGAATGGCCAGGATCCGCATGTACTGCTGTTCGTAGGCTGGATCCTTGGTGATGACATAGGTGCGCCCGAGTCGGGTCAGATCATCGGAGGATTGGCGCAGTTCGTCGGCCAGCAGGTAGGAGACATATTGTTGTCGATAACTCTCTTCCAGTTGTTTCCCAGCCCAGCTGTAGGCGAAAAACACCAGTGACAGCAGGATCAGGGTGATGACGGATAGCAGCAGGTTGAGCTGAAAGGCGGGCTTGTTCTGTTCCATGGTATGGGCGTCCTTTCCCTATGGCTGAGTGTCGTATGGAGCATCGCCAAGTCAATGGCTGGCAAGGCTTTTTGCTCTGAGAGTATAGGAAGGGAAACTCACTGATGAAGGCCGTGGGGACAAATTAAGGGCGGATCAGCTGAACAAGTGTGGATAAAGATGACCGGGGTCAATTCCCTGGTCATCTGGGTGGCGTGAGTTAATGCGGCCCGATCACCCGATCATAGGATTTCAAGGTCAGTGAGCGGCACGGCGCAGCAGGCAAGGATCTTGCCCTCCGCCCGCTCGGCGGCGGTGATGGCGGGGGCGTCGGGGTGATCCACCTCGCCCGAGATCAGCGTCTGTTTGCAACTGCCGCAGATGCCGGCGCGGCAGCTCCAGGGCAGCTCTACACCTTGCTTGTTGGCCTGATCCAGCACTGTGCGCTGATTGTTGCCGGTAAAGGCTTGGGCGCCGATACACAGTTGCACCGCCTGATGGGGGCGGGCCACCGAGAGAATGGCGCCGCCAAAACTCTCCTGTTTGATCCGCGCGGCCGGAACGCCGAGGGCTGCCACTTTCGCCGCCGCATCGGCCATAAAACCGTGGGGGCCGCAGATAAAGACCTCTTTTTCGGCCAACCCTTTGACCAGTTGCAGATGCTCATCATTGAGTCGCCCTTGCAGCCCCTGCCAGTGATTGTCCGGCTGGCTCAGGATAATGGTGAGGGTCATGCCCTGCTGCGCCATTGCGTGCAGTTCGCTGGCGGCGGGAATGTCCGCTTCGCTACGGCACAGGTGCATAAAGTGAACCTCTTCCAGCTCCCCGCGCAGCGCCAGGGTGCGGGCTATCGCCAGCATGGGGGTGACGCCGGAGCCTGCGGAGAGCAACAGGAGGTTGCGCTCGGACCCTAAGTGAAACTCGCCTGCGGGGTTGGCGGCCAGCAGCCGATCACCCACCTGCAACTGCTGGTGCAGCCAGTGGGAGATGCGGCCACCCTCCACCTTTTTGACGCTGATGCTGTAACGCTCCGGGTGATCCGGCGTGGAGCTCAGGGTATAGCGCCGCAGGATCCGTTCATTTTTGATATCGAGACTGATGGGCAGATGCTGGCCCGGCAGGTAGTCGGGCAGGGGCTCGCCATCGGCTGCTTCGAACCAGAAGGTCTCCAGATCCCGCGCCAGCGGTTCGCGGGCCACGCAGACCAGCTCCCGCTTCTTCGGCGCGGCGGCGGGATAGACCACCGGACGGGTGCGCTCCAGTACTTCTATCTCGCTGCCTGCCTCAATCCAGCCCTCGTTCAGGGCGATCAGATTCTGACCGAAGTAGACCTCGCCATCCTCGCCACGGCGGTAGCGGGTGAGGGTGGCCAGCGGCTCTTTCAGGGCGTTGAAGCGATCGGTGCCTGCTTCCACCGTGGTCATGATGCAGCGGCTGCAGGGCTTGACCACCTTGAATTCCACCTCGCCGATGCGGATACGCACCCAGCTGTCCTCCTCGAAGGGCTGGGTATTGCTTGCCACCAGATTGGTGCGGAACTGGCTCATCTGGTGCAGCGCATCGGAGCGCAGATTGAGATCCTCAAGGGAAGCCTGGCTTATCAGCAGCAGCGGATAACCGTCGGCAAAGCTGACCCGGGTGCCGGTCTTCTCGCGAAAGCGATCCGAGGTTTCACCCAGCCAGAGCAGTTGCACCCTCTCCCCTGCCACCCGGCTTAGCCAGCCATCGGCTTTGGGGTCGGTGTGCAGGGCGGTGAAACGGTCGCTCCAGACTCCGGTAGCTTGCGGGGTGCGGCTGAAGTCGACCTCTTGCAGGGTGAGCGGTTCAAAGCCCGGATAGCGCAGTTGCAAGCCTCCTTCGATGGGGGTGGCCACGACCTGTTGCAGCTGGGGATGGGTACGGGCGGTGATAAAGGTGCCGTCCGGTTTGACCACCATGTAGCGGCGATCCCCTGCCAGTCCCTCTTCGGTCACCCGGGCGCGAGCCAGCGGCATACCTGCAGTCGATTTGATGGGGTAGAGGTGAATGCTGTCTAGCCTGGGCATCTTCATATCCTTGTGACGCGGCGCGATCGCCTGGAAAAAGGGGAACATAACGGTTCCCCGACGATCCGGCAATCCTTTCAAGGGGGCGGTCTATAGTTGGGAAAACAGAACAAGAGGGCATCGGGATGAAAATAAGCTGGTTGCTGGCGGGGAGCCTTTTTTGCCAAGGGCTCTGGGCGCAGGAGCTGACTCTGACCACGGGAGAGTATCCCCCTTACTGCTCCGAGACGCTGAAGTATCAGGGGCTGATCCCCCATGTGGTGAGCGAGGCATTCAGGAGTGAAGGGGTGAGCGTCAAGTTCCAGTTTCTGCCTTGGAAGCGGGCCTTTCGCTTGTCGGAGGAGGGGGTGGTGGATGGCACTGTCCACTGGTATGAGTCGAGCGAGCGGCGCAAAACCCATCTCTACAGCGATCCCATCCTGAGCGAGACCTACGTCTGGTTCTATCTCAAGTCCGATCCGCTGGAATGGCGCAGCTATCAGGATCTGGCGGATCGCAAGCTGGCTGCGGTCAGTGGCTATACCTACAATGCAGATTTTTTTGCAGCCATCGCGCAGGTGCCGCTGCAGGTGCAGTTCGTCACCCGGCTGCGCCAGAGCTTTGATCTGCTGCTCTCCGGCCGCGCCGACCTGACCCTGGAGAACATAGATGTCGGCTACTACTCCCTGCGTCAGTTCTACCCGGCCAGCACGGTCGATCTCTTTGCAACCCATTCAAAACCCGTGATGAAGGTCGAAGGTCACCTGTTGATCAGCCGCAAGCGTGCCAACGCTGACGAATTGATCAAAACCTTCAATCGGGGGCTCGCCAAACTGAAAGCCAGCGGTCAGCTGGAGAAGATGTTACTTGAGTCACGTTCTGGTCTCTATGAACCATAAAGTGCAACATTTTTTGATCCTGATTCGCTAATCAGTACAAAAAAGCGGCCATTATCGACTCAGTTCCCAGTTTCTAACGCTTTCGCTTCTTCCCCATCCGGCCACCGTCCGCCTCGGCTACACGGTATCAAGCGCCATCGGGTGGGGCCTGTCACACAAAAAGAAGAAAGCAATGTATGAGCAAACAACTGGACATGACCCCATTGCCGGATCTCTCCCTGAAAACGGGAACAGGCCCGGTGCGTACCCGGCTACCCGTTTGGCGGCCAGCCCTGCCACCCTGCAATCACGCCTGCCCGGCCGGAGAAAATATCCAGGCCTGGCTCTCTTTGGCGCAGGCCGGCCGTTTTGAGGCGGCCTGGCAGACCCTGACCGAAGAGAACCCCTTGCCCGCCATTCATGGCCGGGTCTGCTATCACCCCTGCGAGAGCGCCTGCAACCGCGGTCAGGTGGATGAATCCGTCTCTATCCATGCCATCGAGCGTTTCCTCGGCGACGAGGCGCTGGCCCGTGGCTGGCAGCCTGCGCCACCTGCCCCTGCCAGCGGCAAGAAGGTGCTGGTGATCGGTGCCGGCCCCTCCGGCCTCTCCTGCGCCTGGCACCTCAACCGGCTCGGCCATCAGGTGGAGATCCGCGAAGCCGGGCCGCTTGCTGGCGGCATGCTGCGCTTTGGCATTCCCGCCTACCGTCTGCCCCGCGACGTGCTGGATCGGGAGGTGGCCCGCATCGTGGCGGCCGGGGTGACCCTGACCCTCAACCACAAGGTGGAGGATGTGCTGCGTGAGCGCGACGAGGGGGGCTTTGATGCCGTCTTTATGGCCATCGGCGCCCATCTGGCCAAGCGGGTCGATATTCCGGCCCGTGAAGCGGGCAAGATCCTCGATGCGGTGAGCTTCCTCGAACAAGCCAGTTTGGCCGAAGAGCAGGGCTTACCGCCCCCTAAACTGGGACGACGGGTGGCGATCTACGGCGGCGGCAATACCGCCATGGACGCGGCCCGCACCGCCCGCCGTCTCGGGGTCGAGGAGGCGATGATCATCTACCGCCGTGACCGGGATCATATGCCCGCTCACGCCTTCGAAGCCGACGAGGCCGAGGAGGAGGGTATCAAGATCAACTGGCTGCGCAGCATCCGTCAGCTCGACAACACCAATATCGAGGTGGAGGTGATGGCGCTGGGTGCCGAGGGCAAGCCGGTGCCCACCGGCAAGTTTGAAACCCTCGAAGCGGACTCCCTTATTCTGGCGCTCGGTCAGGAGGTCGACCTATCGGTGCTGGAGAGCATCCCCGGCGTGCGGGTCAACAAGGAGGGGGTCGTACAGGTGGCGGGCAACCTGATGACGGATGTGCCGGGTCTGTTTGCGGGCGGCGACATGGTGCCCTCCGAGCGCACCGTCACCATCGCCACCGGCCACGGCAAGAAGGCGGCGCGCCATATGGATGCCTGGCTGCGCGGTCGCCACTACCACAAACCGCTCTCCTACCCGCTGGTGGGGCCGGAGCAGTTGCAACTCTGGTTCCAGACCCACGCCCCGGCCAGCAGTCAGCCGGTCAAACCGGCGTGGGCGCGGGATGACTTTGGCGAGATCATCGGCGGGCTGGATGAGGTGGCCGCCCGTTACGAGGCGGCGCGCTGCTACTCCTGCGGCAACTGCTTCGAGTGCGACGGCTGCTACGGCAGCTGCCCCGAGCAGGCCATCGCCAAGCTGGGGCCGGGCAAGGGGTATCAGGTGGATGCCGAGCGCTGCACCGGCTGCGGTGCCTGTCACGACCAGTGCCCTTGTCACGCCATCGAGCTGCGCCAACCGGAGGAGTCCTAATGAAACATGAACTGATCATGGTCGACGGCAACGAAGCCGCGGCCCGGGTGGCGTACCAGCTGAGTGAAGTGTGTGCCATCTACCCCATTACCCCGAGCTCGACCATGGCAGAACTGGCCGATGCCTGGGCGGCGGAGGGGCAGACCAACCTGTGGGGCAACATTCCCACTGTGGTGGAGATGCAGAGTGAAGGGGGGGCGGCCGGTACGGTACACGGCGCCCTGCAGGCGGGGGCGCTCGCCACCACCTTCACCGCCAGTCAGGGGCTGATGCTGATGCTGCCCAACATGTACAAGATTGCCGGTGAGCTGACCTCGGCGGTGTTCCATGTGGCGGCCCGCTCGCTGGCGGCGCAGGGGCTGTCGATTTTTGGTGACCATCAGGACGTGATGGCGGCGCGCAGCACCGGCTTTGCCATGCTCGCCTCCGGCTCGGTGCAGGAGGCGCAGGACTTGGCCTTGGTTGCCCACAGCGTCACCCTGCAGTGCCGGGTGCCCTTTATCCACTTCTTCGACGGCTTTCGTACCTCCCACGAGGTGAACAAGATCACCGCCCTGCATCGGGATGAAATTCGCGCCCTTATCGACAACGACTGGGTACGCGCCCACCGTGCCCGGGCGCTGAACCCGGATCATCCGGTGATGCGTGGCACAGCCCAGAACCCGGATACCTACTTCCAGTCCCGCGAGAGCGTCAACCCCTTCTACGAGGCGGTACCGGCGCGGGTGCAGCAGTGCATGGACAACCTCGGCGAGCTGACCGGTCGCCACTACCGGCTGGTGGAGTACCACGGCGCGCCCGATGCCACCGATGTCATCGTGCTGATGGGCTCGGGGGCGGCCACCGCCCGCACGACTGTGGATTGGCTCAACCGGCAGGATCGCAAGACCGGTGTGCTGGTCATTCGCCTCTATCGTCCCTTCCCGGTACAGGCGCTGCTCGATGCGCTACCGCAGAGCGTGCGGCGCATGGCGGTGCTCGATCGTACCAAGGAGCCGGGGGCCGGTGGCGAGCCGCTGCTGCTGGATGTGCAGAGCGCGCTGATTGACGGCTTGCAGCGCGGCCTTTTCAAGCGGCTGCCCTGGCTCAGTGGCGGTCGCTACGGTCTCTCTTCCAAAGAGTTCACCCCTGCCATGTGCGCGGCCGTGTTCGAGGAGCTCGCCTCTGATGCGCCGCGCCCGCGCTTTACCGTGGGGATTGTCGATGATGTGTCGGGCCTCAGTCTGGCATGGCACCCCATCGGCGATCTGGAGCCCGCCAGTCGGGTACGGGCACTCTTCTTCGGCCTTGGCGCCGACGGCACCGTCGGCGCCAACAAGAACAGCATCAAGATCATTGGCGAGCTGGAGGGCTTTCACGCCCAAGGCTACTTCGTCTACGACTCCAAGAAGTCGGGCTCGCGTACCGTCTCTCACTTGCGCTTTGGCCCCGAGCCCATCGACGCCCCCTGGCTTATCGAGCAGGCGAGCTTTATCGGCTGCCACCAGTGGGGCTTTGTCGAGTCGGTCGATCTGCTGGAGCATGCCGCCGAAGGGGCGACCCTGCTGCTTAATGCTCCCTATGAGCCTGAGCTGGTCTGGGCCGAGCTGCCCGAGCGGCTGCGCGCCCGCATCCGTGCCCTCGATATCCGCCTCTACTGCATCGATGGGGATCGGGTGGCCGAGCGCAACGGCATGGGCAATCGCATCAACACCATTATGCAGACCTGTTTCTTCGCGCTGGCTGGCATCTTGCCGCGGGATGAGGCGATTGCGCTGATCAAGGAGAGCATCGAGAAGAGCTATGCCCGCAAGGGGCCCGAGGTGGTCGAGCGCAACTTCGCGGCGGTGGACGATACCCTGGCCCACCTCCATCAGGTGGTCATCCCGTCCGGTGAGGAGCAGATCAGCGACTATCCGCTGCCATTGGCTCCCGGCGGCAGCGAGTTTGTCCAGCGGGTCACCGGCGAGATGCTGGCGGGGCGTGGTGATTTGATCCCTGTCTCCATGCTGCCGGTGGATGGTACTTACCCCACCGCCACCAGCCGCTTCGAGAAGCGGGATATCGCCCGCGAGATCCCGATCTGGCACTCCGATATCTGCATCCAGTGCGGCAACTGCGTCTTTGTCTGCCCCCACGCGGCGCTGCGGGCCAAGTTCTACCATCAGGACTGGCTGGCGACCGCCCCCGAGGCCGCTCAGTCGGTGCCCGTCACCGCCAAGGGCTTCCCCGATAGCCGCTACACATTGCAGCTCTATCCGGAAGATTGCACCGGTTGTGGCCAGTGCGTGCAGGCCTGTCCGGTGCGGGTCGGAGCGGATGAGAGTCATGAGGGCGAGCGCGCCATCGCCATGATGGACAAGGCGCCGCATCTCGCTGGCCAGAAACAGGCGCTGCGCTGGTTCGAGAGCCTGCCCTGGCCTGCTCGCGAGCGGGTGGACTTCTCCACGGTGCGCGGTGCCCAGTTCCTCGAACCCCTGTTCGAGTTCTCCGGTGCCTGCGCCGGTTGTGGCGAGACACCTTATCTCAAGCTGCTGACCCAGCTGTTTGGCGATCGCATGCTAGTGGCCAACGCCACCGGTTGCTCCTCCATTTATGGCGGCAACCTGCCGACCACACCGTGGGCCAAGAACGGCGAAGGGAAGGGGCCCGCCTGGTCCAACTCCCTCTTTGAGGACAACGCCGAGTTCGGCTTTGGTTTTCGTCTCACCGCCGATCAGCATCACGGTCAGGCGGTGGCGGCCCTCGAAGCGATGAAGGGAGAGCTGGGCGCAGAGCTGGTCGATACCCTGATTAGCGCCCCACAGCGGCTGGAGTCGGAGATCCGCGCCCAGCGCACCCGGGTCGCGCAAGTGCGCGAGCGGCTGGAAGAGGTGAAATCCGGCAAGGCCCGCGAGCTGCTCTCCTTGATTGATCAGCTGGTACGCCGTTCGGTCTGGATCATCGGCGGCGATGGCTGGGCCTATGATATCGGCTCAGCGGGGCTCGATCATGTGCTCGCCTCCGGGCGCGATGTGAACGTGCTGGTAATGGATACCGAGGTCTACTCCAACACTGGCGGCCAGATGTCGAAATCGACCCCGCTCGGTGCCGTCGCCAAGTTCGCGGCGGGGGGCAAGACGCTGGCCAAGAAGGATGTGGCGTTGCAGGCCATCTCCTACGGCAACGTCTATGTTGCCCGCATCGCCTTTGGTGCCAACCCGCAGCAGGCGCTGCAGGCCTTGCGTGAGGCCGAAGCCTATCCGGGCCCGTCGCTGATCATCGCCTACAGCCACTGTATCGCCCACGGCATCGATATGGAGTTTGGCCTGACCCAGCAAAAACGCGCTGTGGCTTCCGGTCACTGGCCGCTGATGCGCTACAACCCGGTACTGCGCAGTGCGGGGCAGAACCCCTTCAGCCTCGACAGCCTGCGCCCCTCCATTCCCCTCGCTGAATACCGGCAGGAGGAGACCCGTTATAGGGTGCTGGCCCAGAGCCATCCTGAGGAGGCCGAACGGCTGATGCAGGTGGCGCAAAAAGTGGCGTGGCAGAAGTGGGCCACCTACGAGGAGATGGCTACCCGCGAAGCCAGCCATTTCCATCCGCCGGTGTGAGGATAGGGTGAGTGAAATATAACCAAGCGGGCTATTGGCCCGCTTTTTTGTTGCCTGAGAAATATGTGATGTTGATAAAGAAAAAATGGCAATACGTTTGGCAGTAGATGCTCTCTACGTTAATCTAACGCATTGAAAATATTTAACAATGCTGTTGATATGTTAAATATGGATGGGCAGGATATACGGAATAACAACGAGTTGTTATGTGGTGGTTTTACGCATAATAAGTAGTGAGAGTTTTAAGGAGATAACATTGGCAATAAGTAAGAAGTCCGTCACAGCGACATCAAAGCAGTCTGCAGAACTCTGCATGTCTAGAGATGAGGCAAAATCTAAACTCCAAGATCGAATTCAAAAGGGTCTTGACATAAAGCAAATGGGGATCGTGTCGCTGGAGTCTCTTGAGGCGGCCAGAAATGGATTCAGCAAATGGGATTCATTTAATACAGAACTCCTTAAAAGAATGTTCACAACGGAAGAACTTGCTGGTGAGTATTCAAGCTGGTTTGGAGGAGTCTTTGTTTCGATGGGAGAACCGTCGCTTAGGGAGAAAATTGAGGATTTATACAAAAGTATCGACGACAAGGTACATCGCCTCGATTCGATCCTTGAAAGACTAGAGCTAATACCACTAAATCATCCTCATACTTCATCTGGTTCGGAGCAAACTGTATCGCAACGTTCGCCATCAAAGTCAAAAAAAGTCTTTGTTGTGCATGGGCATGATGATAAAGCAAAATCAAATCTCGAAATTTTTCTCCGTGAAATTGGCTTAGAACCAGTAGTGCTACATCGACAGGCTGATGAAGGTCTGACTGTTATTGAAAAATTTGAGAAGCATAGCGACGTTGGTTATGCATTCATTTTGCTTACTCCTGATGAAGTTGCATATCTAAAGTCAGAAGAGTCAAAAGATGACAAGGATAGAGTCAAGGAGTTCCGAGCAAGACCAAACGTTATTTTTGAGTTTGGCTACTTCGTGGGCAAGCTTGGAAGATCAAAGGTTTGTTGCCTCTATACAGGTGATGTAGCACTACCAAGTGATGTTAGTGGAATGATCTATAAAAAATTCACGAACAGTATTGAAGAAGTGGCATATAGCGTCATCAAAGACCTTAAAGCATCAGGGTATGAAATAGCATAACGGTTCTCACTACCGCTTTGTGACTTTGGTCTTACTTACGTCAAATTTTGTATTGCCCTTAGCGATATGATCTTTCTCCTCGAGACAACTGAGAGGTTTTATATTTACTCTGAACTTTGTACCTGAGAGCAGTATTGAATTGGTCAAGAGATAGGACGTTAGGAAAATATGATTTCCGAACGTGAGAAATATGCCGCCGTCTTGGCGGCATTTGTCTATCTGCAGGTTAAGGCTTCCCTTTCCTACCAAGGCAGGTAAGCTGCGGGGCAAATAGCGTCAAGCAGGAGAGGGACGATGACAGAGCAACATTTCGCCGGGACGATCGGCATTCTGGGGGCGGGGTGGCTGGGGCTGCCGCTGGCGCGAGCCCTGTTGGCGGCTGGCAAGCCGGTGGCGGTGACGGTCAGCAGCACCGAGAAGGCGGCCCGTCTGCAGGGGGAGGGGATCAACGCCTATCCGCTGACCATCTCTGCCAACATGGGCTCTGCCGAGATGTCCGTCTCTGCTCAAAAAGAGCAGTGGCCCATCCCCTGCGAGAGTCTGGTGATCTGCGTACCGCCCAGCAAGACCGATGACTATCCGCAGGCGGTGGCAAGGGCCTGTGCGTTGGCCAAAGCGAGTGGCACCCGGCGGGTGCTGTTTATCAGCGCCACCTCGGTATGGGGGGCGGGTCAAGAAGAGGGTGAGCAGCCCAAACCCCGCCATGCCCGTGGCGAGCGGATGCTGGCGGCGGAGCAGGCGGTGCTGGCGGCAGGTTTCGAGACGGTGATGATAGTGCGCCCCTCTGGCCTTTATGGCCCGGATCGCCATCCCGGCCGTTTCCTGGCGGGCAAGACTCTCGATGGCGGCGCCCAGTCGGTCAATCTGGTTCATCTGGACGATGTGGTGGCGGCTTGCATCTTGCTGCTGGAGCGGGGCAAGGACGGGGATGTTTTCAACCTGAGCGCGCCTGTGCATCCGCGCCGCGAGCAGTTTTACCCCTTTGCGGCGCGTCAGCAGGGGCTGCCCGCGCCTGTCTTTATCGAGCCTGCCGGTGAATTTCAGCCCATCGACGGTCAGCTGATTTGTCAGCAGATGGGATTCAACTATCGCTGGCCCGATCCGGCCCACTGGTTTGCCGAGCTCGCTGCCTCGGGCAATTGAGGTTTGCCAAGGGGGTGATCGCCCCCTATCATGCCGCCATCCATGAGAGAGAGGCGGTAATGATGGTAGATACAAAACGTCACCCCGATGGGGAGTTGTTGCTGAGAACCCTGGCAATGCCAGCCGATACCAACCCCAATGGCGACATCTTTGGTGGCTGGATCATGTCCCAGATGGATATAGGTGGGGGCATTATGGCCAAGGAGCTGGCAAAAGGACGTATTTGTACCGTATCCGTCGAAGGCATGACCTTTCACAGTCCGGTCAAGGTGGGCGATGTGGTCTGCTGCTACGGCCGCTGCATGAAGATCGGCCGCAGCTCCATGAAGCTCAAGCTGGAGGTGTGGGTCAAGCCGGTACTGCGGGAAAACGATGCCCAGCGTTACTGTGTGACCGAGGGGATCTTCACCTATGTCGCCATCGACGAACAGGGCAAATCCCGCCCGGTTCCGGTGAGTGCCTGATTAAATCAGCCGGGCATTGATGATGGATATTTCCTGCTCAAGCCCGGTTTTTTGCCGTATCATGCGTTCCAGCATCTCTTCCGAGCCCACATATTGCAGGGTGTCAAACAGGCAGAGATCGCATTGAGGGTCCCGTCTTATCTGATAGACGGTGGCCAGCTCCACTTGATGACAATTTCCTTGTTGATCATAAAACGTCACGTTGTACCGAAGTTCTTTCGCCATGAGACAGCGTCCTTCTGGTTGGGTGGAACAGGGACTATCAGCTTAGTCGGCGTGGATGACGTTTGTGATGGTCGCAACAAAAAGCAAAGGCGGGCGGTTGTTAGCCAATGAAAAATAGTTATCGCATTCTTGGCACCTCCCTGCTGACCCTGGGGTTGGTAGGTTGTTTTGAGGTGCCGGATCAGAACCATCTGGTCACAGCTCAAGGGATTGTGCCGGGACTCGACTGCCAGCGTCCGCCGCTGGTAGCGTTGGCGACCACGGCGCTGCCCCGTGAATTCGGGGTGACGGTGTGGAATCTCTACAAGGGCCAGCGCAAGAACTGGCGTGAAGGGATGGACAGTTATGCCAAGGGGCAGGATCTGGTGCTGCTGCAAGAGTCGGCCACTCGTCCCGATATGCTCGACTGGCTGCGCGCCGGTGATTTCCAGTGGCAACAGCTGCAAGCCTTCACTCAGGGCGGCGTGTCGTTCGGGGTGATGACGGTGGCCAAGACCCCGCAGGCGTTCGTCTGTGGCGTACGCTCCCCCGAACCCTTGCTGCGCATCCCCAAATCCGGGCTGGTGAGCCTCTATCCGCTGCAGGGAGATCCTGACGGTGTGATGGTCATCAATATCCATGCGGTCAATTTCGAGCTGGGGATGGCTACCTTCCGCGAGCAGCTCAACGATTTGACTGCGCTGGTGCGCCGCCATCAGGGGCCGGTGATCCTGGCCGGTGATTTCAACACCTGGAGCGACAAGCGTCAGTTCTGGTTAAGCAAACTGGTGGACGAGCTGGGGCTGCAAGAGGCCGTGCCGGTGCCTGACTTGCGCCGCACCGCCTTCGGTCGCCCGCTGGATCACCTCTACTACCGCAATCTGGACCTGGTCGAGGTGAGTTCACCGGCCACCGACAGTTCGGATCACAACCCCATCATTGCGCGCTTTGCCGCCCAGTCTGTGACTCCCTGAGCGGGAATGATGTGTGCGTGTTGCCCATAAAAAATCCGGCGCCTGATGGCGCCGGATTTTTTATACGCTCTAGCGGTCAACCCGCTCGGGATGACCCGCAGGCATTACTGGTAGAGACCCAGATTCGCTTTGGCGTAGGCTTCGAAATCGGTGCAGCCACCGATGTGCTGCTCGTCCAGGAAGATCTGCGGCACGGTATTGACCGGCTTGCCAGCGCTCTTGGCCAGATCTTCTTTGGTGATCCCTTCGGCATGGATATCCACGTAGCGGAATTTGAAGTCATCTCGCTGTTCGGTCAGCTGCTCGGCGATCTGTACGGCACGGACACAGTAGGGGCAACCCGGGCGACCAAAAATCACTGCAAACATATTTTCTCTCCGTTTTTTAAGCCGTTTATGTATGGCCGTTGATATGAGGCAGGCAACAGCATAGCCCTGCCTCGTGGCGACTTGAAGCCGAAATTATCGATACCCTGATTCGAGCGGGCCTATTGGATCAGCTCTCATCGGCGATCTGGATCGGCTGCTGCTGATAGATGCTCTCCAGCACCCCCTTCTCGAACACAGTCCAGGGCCACGGCGCCTTGCTGGCACGGTAGCGCTCATGGGTGGCCGGATCTTGGGACAGGCCACGCTGGAACATCACGAACGCCTTGCGCTGGCCGCCTGCCGTGTCGATAAAGCCCACCAGATTGGAGGTGCCGGTGATGGTCCCTGTCTTGGCGTGCACCTTGTTCTTCATCATGGGGGCGGTGACGCTGCGGCGCCACGCCAGGGTGCCATCCACCTGGGAGCTTGGCAGCAGCTTGATCAGGCCAAGCTCGGCATCATTTTTCTGGATGAAGTTCAGCACCGACATCATCTGACGGGCGCTGATGAGATTGTGAGCGGAGAGACCGGAGCCGTCAGCCAGGGTGGCATTGCCCAGATCGATGCCGTTCTTGGTCAGGATGGCGCGCACCGCCATGGTGCCGCTGCGATAGCTGCCCGGCTTGTTGTAGTAGTGACGGCCCACGGTTTTGAGGAAGGTGTCGGCATAGAGGTTGTCCGATTTCTTCAGCATCTTGGCCAGCATCACCGGCAGGGAGACCGAGTAGTGGGTGCCGAGGGTCTCAGCCCCTTCAGGGGCCTTGTGGGTGACCCGCAGCAGACCATCATGCTTGATACCGGCCCGGTTCATCGCCCAGCGGATGTTGTCCCAGCCCCAGGCTTCCACGTCGTGAATGGCGAAACGCAGTCCCTGCGGCTCCTTGTTCGGAGTAATGCAACCCTTGAGCTCGTAGAAGTTGCCCTTGGCCATGTCCACTTCCAGTGCGCAGAACTGGCGCGCCATATCGCCATAGCTCATCACCTCCACGTTGTCGGCACCGATGCCGATGGGGACGCCGGTAGCTACATTGCCGACCGCCGGTTTGCCAATCTGGGTGGCGGTGATGGTGCCGTAGGCGCAGTTCTTGTCGATGATGACCGAGGAGACGGGAGCGGCGAAGCAGAGGGTCTGATCCCCCCACGACCAGCCGTTGCCGCGCTCGTAGCCGTTGTAGGCGCCGGTGTTGACGTAGACATTGCCCTTGATGCTGGTGACGCCGAGCTGTTTGAACAGGGCCAGCAGATCCATCCGGGAGAGGGTGGGGTCGCCGACGAAGTTGATCCAGATATCGCCGTTGATGGTGTCACCCTGTTTGGCTCCGGGTTGGGCCTGAATGTCGGTGGCGAAGCGGAAGTCGGCACCCAGCTCGAGGCGGGCCGCCAGCGCGGTGAGCACCTTCATGGTGGAGGCGGGGGCGATCATCTGATCGGCGTGGCGGGCGAACTCGACGCCGTTATTGCCCTGCACCATGATGGCGTACTGGCCACCCTGAGGGGGCGTCAGCGGGGCGGCATGAGCCGCCAGAGAAGAAAAGAGAGCACAAAAACCAATCAACAGCCGCTGCATAACATCCTCTAACGTGACGAAGGGCCCGGCAGTGGTGCCGACCCTGATAATTCAACCAGCCGATGCGGGATCGACGGGATAACGCAATTCATGCCATGTATGCCGGTCGCCATCATGTCATCGAGTTGGCGGTACGATAGCGACCCTCATAATCAAAAATCTTCTCTTTTATCTGCCAGAAGCGACCCGATTTGCGGGCGATGACAAAATCCGGATGACGGAACTGGCTTTGCGCGGCCAGCACGCTCGCCAGGGTGGTAAATTCGGGCTCCAGCCCCGGGGCGGGCCAATGATGACGCACAAAGTGCTGTTGAAACAAGCGCCGTGCGCCCGGGGAGTGAAATCCGAAGTATTCACTGAGGGTCAGCCCATCCTCATCGTGGTAGGTCACCTCCAGCCGCTCCCCCTGTTTGCCGCGCCCTGCGGTGAGGGTTAGCCCCGCACAGCGGATCACCATGCAATCCTTGAGATTGAGCGCCTCTTTAAGCTTGTCGTCCGGGTCCACCAGCAACTGATCGCAGCTCTGGCAGCGGCGGGCGGCAATGTCGTTCTCTGCGCCGCAGCCGGGGCAGATCTTGGCGCGAAAGCGGTAGTCACACTCCTCGCGGTTGCCCTCGTCATCTTCAAACAGCCCCTGACAGCGGCGGCCGTAGTGCTCGATCACCTTGCCATCCTCGTCGGTCTTGCCCCAGAAGGTGTTGGCAAAACCGCAGGCGGGGCAGGGCACCTGTACCGGCTCGGTACCGGCATGGGGGCGGGGCTCCCCCACTTCGGGGGCAAACAGGTTGAAGTTGTTGCCCGCATAGTCGAGCACCAGACAATCCTCCTTGCCCGGCGAGAGGCGCAGGCCCCGCCCGACGATCTGCTGATAGAGCGAGACCGACTCGGTGGGGCGCAGCATCACGATAAGATCGACATGGGGGGCATCGAAGCCGGTGGTGAGCACCGCCACGTTGACCAGAAACTTGATCTCCCGCGCCTTGAAGGCGCTGATGAGGGCATCGCGCTCCGGCCCCGGCGTCTCGCCGGTGATAAGAGCTGCCTGCTGGCCTCGGGCGCCAAGCAGGCCGTGAATTTCGCGGGCGTGCTCGACGGTGGCGGCAAAGATCATCACCCCCTGCCGGTCGGCAGCATACTCCAGCACCTGACTCAGGATATGGGGGGTGACCCGCTGCTGGCGCTTGAGCTCGCCGTTGAGATCTGCCTCGCTGAAGAGGCCGTTCTCCCGCGCCACCAGCTTGCTGAAGTCGTAGTGGACTATGGGAGCATCCACCATGCGCGGTGGGGTCAGGTAGCCGTTTTTGACCATAAAACGCAAGGGCAGCTCGAACACGCAGTCGCCAAACAGCCGCTCGCCGTGGCTCTTGACCATGCCGTGATAGTGGCGCCGGTAGATCCAGCCCAGCCCGAGCCGATAGGGAGTGGCGGTGAGACCGAGGATCTTGAGGGCCGGATTGGCGGCCTTGAGGTGGTCGATCACCTGATGGTACTGGCTGTCATCATCGAGCGAGACCCGGTGGCATTCGTCGATGATGAGCAGCGAAAACGCCCCGTCGAAGGCCGCCAGATTGCGGGCAACCGACTGCACCGAGCCGAACACCACCTGGGCGCTTGCCTCCTTGCGATCCAGGCCGGCAGCGAAGATGTCGGCCTTGAGCCCCCACGCCTCGTACTTGGCATGGTTCTGCTCCACCAGCTCCTTGACGTGGGCCAGCACCAGCACCCGGCCGCGCGCTTTGCGGGCCAGCTCGGCGATCACCAGACTCTTGCCGGCACCGGTGGGCAGCACTACCACGGCGGGATCCGGGTGTTTGCGAAAGTGGCTGATCACGGCGTTGACGGCGTCGGTCTGATAGGGTCTGAGAACGAACATGCAGGCTTGGGTGTGTCGATGTGGGGTGGTGCAGGATGGCGCCATTATAGGGTGCTTGCCGTCACAAAAACAGCGGGCCGGCATGATGCCGGCCCGCAGGGTGCTTGGGTGCTGATCAATGGAACGGGAAGATGTAGTTCATCCAGCTTGCCATGCGCAGCAGTACTTTGCGCATCACAGATACATGGTGGAAGTAGTGGGTATAGATGGCAGCCTGCCCGCTGGAGCCTGCTATTACCTGATACTTGGCCCACTCGGGGTCGGTGATGGAGATAACCACCGGCAGACGACCCGGGCGCACCGCAGTGGTTTGATCCAGCAGACCGGCGTTGGCCTGCACGTTACCGGCGGCAATGGCCGGAACCACGGCGGTTACCTTGCCTTTGAAGATCTTGCCGGGGATGCCATCGATCACCACTTCGGCCTCATCGCCCACCGCCAGTCGCTGCATGCTGTTCTGCCAGAACCAGCCGACGTAGGCGGTGTCATCCTTGTGGATGAAGGTCATCACCGGACGATACATGAAGGGGGTGGCGATCATGCCGGGGCGCAGGGCCAATTGCACCACATGACCATCGCTCGGGGCATAGACCACGGTTTGTGACTGCTGGTACTTGGCCTCCATCAGTTGGGCCTGCAGATCGTTCAGGGTGGCTTTCTGCTGGTCAATCTGGGCCACGATATCGTCCACGTTGGCCTGAGTGACGTCGAGGTCGCGCTGCTTGCCCACGCCACGGCGCATCAGGTCGCTGGCGCGATCCCGATCCAGCCTGGCGGAGCGCAGTCTTGCCTCAATGGACTTGAGGTGCTCGCGGTTGGATTCGACCCGTGCGGTGAGGCTCTCCACTTTCAGGCGGAACGGCTCGTCATCGAGGCGAAACAGCACGTCGCCTTTTTTCACCGGCTGATTGGCCTGCACCGGCACCTCAACGACCCGGCCCTTGACCAGCGGCACTATGGGGGTAGAGACGTAGTAGTTGCGCGCCATCTCGGAGTAGGGGTGGTTGTAGTTCATCAGCATGATGAGGGTGCCGATGAGCAGCACGCCGCCCAGTGCTGCGGTGGGGACGGTCCACTTGTTGAGCGGGATCCGGAAGATTTTGAAGATGGCCACGCAGAGTGCCGTGTAGGTCAGGATCAGTAGCAGGTCCATGATTTATCCCTGTTGCTCTTGCTGTTCGATATGGTTGAGACGGCCTTTCAGCTCAGCCAGCTCCTCTCTGAGGGCCGCGATATCATCTTCATCTTTTTGCAGACGCTGGTTAAAGCCCCAGCCCCGATCCGGGCGGTAGAGGGTGGCCCAGATCCAGAGGAAGGGCCACAGCACATGCAGGGTAAACAGGCTGACCCAACCTGCCACGTGAATGGCATCCTGATGAGGGTGATTCCGATGTTTGGCAATCTCGTAAGGAATATCGTGGATAACGATGACGCCATAAAAAATGACCAGCCCGACAAAGACGAGCAGACCAAGTGCAAAATAATCAAGGGCCATTTATAACCTCCACTGGCATGACGCACAGCTTAATCATTGGTTCCAACAAGCACTAAAGCAATTAAGAATCACACATTTATCGTCAGTTCGCCCGGAATCTTAAAGCTATTCGCTGTATTGAAGCTGAAGCCGTCCAATAGTTGTCTTATTAGTTTTTTTGTCATTAAAAAAGGCGCCATCAGGCGCCTTTTTGTGCTGCTTTCGCTGTATTTTTTGCTGTTTTTACCCTTCGCTGGTACTGCTGACCAGCGGCTGGCGGAACTTCATCAGGAAGGCCACGGTAATGGCCGCCGTTGCAGTCAGGCCGATGATGGTGGAGGTCCCCATCTCAAGCCCGAACCCGATGGGGGCATTGGCCAGATAGGTGATCACCACAGCGGTCATGAACATGGCGGGAATGGTGCAGATCCAGTGCAGCTTGCCCTCTTTGATGAGGTAGGCAGCCGCAGCCCACAGCATGATGACGGCGGTGGTCTGGTTGGCCCAGCCGAAGTAGCGCCAGATCACCCCGAATTCAGCCTTGGAGATGATGAAGCCAAGGATAAACATGGGGATGGCGATCAGCAGACGCTTGGCCAGCGGCTTCTGGGTCATCTTCAGGAAGTCCGCCACGATCAAGCGAGCACTGCGAAACGCGGTGTCACCGGAGGTGATGGGCAGGATCACCACGCCGAGGATGGCCAGAATGCCGCCGACTGTGCCGAGCAGGCTGGTGGAGACTTCGTGTACCACGGCTGCCGGGCCGCCGTTGGCCATGGTGGCGTTGAGCGCTTCGGTGCTGTCGTAGAAGGAGAGACCCAGGGTGCACCAGATAAGGGCGATGATCCCTTCACCGATCATTGCACCGTAGAAGATGAAGCGGCCAGATTTTTCGTTCTGCATGCAGCGCGCCATCAGCGGTGACTGGGTGGCGTGGAAGCCTGATACCGCGCCACAGGCGATGGTGATGAACAGCAGCGGCCAGAGCGGCAGTTCGGTCGGGTGCAGGTTGGAGAAGTCCATCCCGGTGTTGTAGAAGCCTTTGCCGGAGGCGATCAGGCCAACGATGAGGCCGACCGACATGAAGACCAGCAGGGCGCCGAAGATGGGGTAGAAGCGGCCGATGATCTTGTCGATGGGGACTATGGTCGCGAGGATGTAGTAGGCAAAGATTGCCACGATCCAGTAGACCAGATCGGTGGAGGTGAGGTTGGCCAAGAGGCCTGCCGGGCTCAGCACGAATACCACGCCCACCAGCATCAGCAGCACCACGGCAAACAGGTTCATGAAGTGCTTGGCGGCGGTGCCCAGATGCTCACCGACCACGGTTGGCACCGAGGCCCCCTTGGCGCGTACAGACAGCATGCCGGAGAAGTAGTCATGTACCGCACCGGCGAAGATGCAGCCAAAGACGATCCACAGCATGGCGACCGGGCCGTAGAGGGCACCCAGGATGGGGCCGAAGATGGGGCCGACACCTGCGATGTTGAGCAGTTGAACCAGATAGACTTTCTTGTCCGACATGGGGACATAGTCCACCCCGTCAGCCATGGTGATGGCGGGGGTTTTCAGCTCGGGTTTCGGGCTGAATATCCGTTCGATGAATTTGCCGTATATGAAGTAGCCGGCCACAAGTAAGCCGACACAGAGGAAGAACCAGATCATTGCTACGCTCCTGCATTGTTATTTTTTAGTGTGCAGAGCGAGTCTAAAACGGTTGCGCCTGACTGGCAGGTGAAACTCCCCGAGCGGCGCTTTGGCGCGCCGAGCGGTCGGCGGCTGTGATCAGGCGCACACTCCGCGGTTCAGTCCAGCCCCAGCTGATCTTTGAGCTCCTTGAGATAGCGACGGCTGACCGGCACCCGGGCGCCGCTCGGGGTGACAATCTCTGCCAGCTGGTTATCCAGCAGCCGGATCTCGAAGATGGCGTTGGGGGAGACCAGATACTGGCGGTGGCAGCGCAGCAGCGGGCTCTTTTCTTCCAGCGATTTGAGGGTGAGCTGGGTGTGGAACAGCTCGCCCTGACAGGCCACATGGACCCCGCCCAGATCGGAGAAGGCATACTCCACCTGCGCGATGGGCAGCAGCCTGACCCGATTGTGCAGATAGCCCGGAATATGTTCGATGGTGGGGGCCAGCCGATCTATGGGCTGCGGGGAGATATCCTGCTTGAGGCGAGCGAGGGTCTTGGCGAGCCGGGCGGGCTCCACCGGTTTGAGCAGGTAGTCGAAGGCGTTCTCTTCAAAGGCCTGAATGGCATATTCGTCAAAGGCGGTGACAAAGACGATCCGGGGCAGGGGGTCGAGCATGGCGACCAGCTCCATGCCGCTCAGCTTGGGCATCTGGATATCGAGGAATACCACATCGGGCTTGAGGCGCTGAATAAGCGGCAGCGCCTCGATGGCGTTGGCCGCTTCCCCCACGATCTCGATGGCAGGATCGCAGGCCAGCTGTTGCCTCAGCTCTTCGCGGGCGTAGTGTTCGTCATCGACTATCAGGGTGCGGATCATGGTTGCTCCTTGGGGATGGTGAACGAGACCCGGGTCCACTGCTCAGGCTCGCAGGCAATAGTCACGCCATAGCGCTCGCCAAAGGCGCTTTTCAGCCGCCGATCGACAATGGTCATGCCCAGACCGTCGCCAGCGGGATGTGCTTGCCAGGTGCCTGCATTATCTTCCACATGGATGGTGACGCTGGCGGGTTGCTCATCGGTCCAGAGGCGAATGCGCCCCTGCTCCAGCAGGGTCGAGATGCCGTGCTTGATGGCATTCTCGATCAACGGTTGCAGGGTGAAGCTGGGCAGTCGCAGTGTGGCCAGATGGGGCGGGATCTCGTTTATCACCGTCAGCCGATCACCAAAGCGGGCCAGCTCGATCTCCAGATAGGATTGGCAGTGCTCCTGTTCTTCCTGCAGGGTCGCAAGGCCGCTCTGGCGTTTGAGATTTTTGCGAAAGAACAGCGAAAGATGCAGCAGAAGATCTCGTGCCTTGTCCGGATCGCGCCGGGTGATGGCACTGATGGTGTTGAGGGTGTTGAACAGAAAGTGGGGGTTGATCTGGGCCTGGATAAGTTTCAACTCGGACTGCACCAGCAGCCGCTGATGCTGCTCCAGCCGACCGGCCAGCAACTGCTGTGACAGCAGGTTGGCAATCCCTTCCCCCAGGGTGTGGTTGATCTTGAGAAACAGCCGCTTCTTCGGCTCGTAGAGCTTGATGGTGCCGATCACTCCTTTGTCCCCCTGCAGCGGGATCACCAGCACCGAACCCAGCTGGCATGCGGAGGAGAGGCTGCAGCGATAGGGCTGGCTGTTGCCATCGGCAAACAGCACCTTGTTCTGGGCGATGGCCTGCATGGTGATGGCTGACGCGATGGGGGTACCCGGCAGGTGGTGATCTTCGCCGGTGCCGATAAAGGCGAGGATCTGCTCGGTGTCCGTGATGGCGACCGCCCCAACGCCGGTCTCCTCCTGAATGATGCGGGCAATCTTGTTGCTCGCCTCCGGGGTAAAGCCCTGACTCATGATCCCCACTGTGCGGTTGGCGATATTGAGCGCCTTGGCGGAGAAGACCCGGGAGAACTTCTCATACATCCGCTGCTGGTCGCGGATCATGCTGATAAAGAGCGCCGCGCCGCAGGAGTTGGCCAGAATCATCGGGGTGGCGATGGTGCGCACCAGCAGCAGGGATTTGTCGAACGGGGTCGCCACCAGCAGGATGATCACCATCTGCATGATCTCGGCATAGAGAGTGGTAAAGAAGGCGATGCGCGGTTCAAACAGGGCATCCGTTCGTCCCGAGCGCATCAGGCGCCAGTGCACTATGCCCCCGAGCAACCCCTCGCAGGTGGTGGAGATGGCGCAGGCGAGATCGGTAAATCCCCCCAGCGTATAGCGGTGCAGGCCGCCGGTCAGCCCCACTAGAAAGCCCACCAGCGGTCCCCCCAATAATCCCCCCAAGACGGCGCCGACCGCCCGGGTGTTGGCGATGGCATCATCGATATCGAGGCCCACATAGGTGCCGAGGATACAAAAGCTGGAAAAGATGATGTATATCAGTATCTTGTGAGGTAGTCTCACGGAATAGTTGGCAAGCGGGCGCAGCAGCGGGCTTTTCGAGAAGAGATAGGCGATCACCAGGCTGACGCTCATCTGTTGCAGCAAGGAGAGGACCAACTGCATAAAAAACGCTCCTCATAAGCCAGCTGAAAAAATGTTCAGCCCGTGAATAAGTGTGATCAGGATCTTGTTCTGTTGGCCCAACTGGGCGCAACGGGCCGTCAGTTTGCCAGAACAAGTGGATAAAACCATATTAAATCAGCATGTTAAATTGATATTTGTGTAAGCGGCAGCGGGTTGATATTGATGGATGGAGCATGAATGTATCCGCTGGATACGCCACACGGAGGTGGCATGCTCCGCCCGGCCCCTTGGCTGGGCGTTTTTTATACATGGTCAGTTGGCAACCTTCTGATGGGGGTTTGAGCAATTATTCCGGTTTGTCCAATGAGTTATCCCCAGCTTCTGGGGATAACTCAGAATGCAAAGTAGTAGCAGAAGCGGCGGGTCAGGTTGAAGAACTGCCGTTGTCCCTCATCCAGCTCCTCCTGTTTGATAAAAGCAGTGATGGTGCGTTCATCTTCCCGCAGATCGATCATGGCGACGGCTTCTGGCCGCTGGGCCTTGATATAGGGCAGGATCTTCGGCTTGAGGGGCATGGTGGGTTCGGTAGAGAGCACCAGCGCAATGCTCTCGTCGGAGAGTTTCACCAGTGATCCCGGCGGATAGACCCCCAGCACCTTGACAAGCAACTTGACCAGATTCTGGTCGAACTTCTTCTGGGATAGCTTGTAGAGCTGGCTGATGGCCTGACTCGGCGCGGCCGGGTTACCGCTGTTGCGGGGATGGAGCAGCTCGTCGTAGAAGTCGACCAGCCCGATCAACCGCGCCAGCGGCGGGATCTCCCCGCCCTTGATCCCGAGCGGATAACCGCTGCCGTCGAGCCGCTCGTGGTGCAGATGGGCGACCTGACGGATTTTCGGTTCAAAGGCGTTGAGCTGGGTCAGCATCTCCAGCCCGTACTGGGGATGCATATTGAGGAAGTTCTGCTCGGCCTTGCTGAGGTCCCCGCGTTTTTGGGTGATCTGGCTAGGGATTTTCAGTTCACCGATATCGTGGATAAGTCCCGCAAGTCCCGTCTCCTCAATCTCGATGGGGTTCATGCCGAGTTCGCGTGCCATCAGCATGGCAATGAAAGCCACATTGAGGCTGTGTTGCAGCAGGATATCGGTGTGGGGGCTGCGAATAAGGTGGAGCCCGAGAGGCCCTTCATGCTGACTGAGGGTGAAGGCGGCATTGCGGACAATCTGGGCTGTATTGGCCAGCCCCTCATCCGGTTTGAGGTTCAGCGCCCCGAGAGCATCGCGCAGCTCGCTCATGGATTGGCCAAAGGCTTTGTCAGCGGCGCGCATGGAGCGGCGAAAGGCCTTTTCGTCAAAGGGGGGCGGGCCCGAGGCAATCAGCTCTTCCAACTCATCAAGGTCAGGCCCGGCATCCGGGATATCGCCGCGTAGCAGCGGCTCGATGGGCAGATCGCTCTTGTCGGGGTCGACCATCAGCAGGGTGAGATCAAGATGACGGAGAATGTCGAGTTGCTGCTGGTCCTTGATCTTGAAGGTATTGAACATAAACGGGTGGTTAGTCCATCCCGTGGGGAGATGGATATAGTGGCCTACTCTCAATTGCTCTATCGAGGCTTGGATCAGTGCCATCGGTTAACCTGCATTTCGTGAATGCCTACTCAACAAGCTAGCAAAATCCGATGGATAGACAACTAAAAATCCATTTCGGGGCAGCGGAGCACCCCGTGCTGTGATGGGGCGCACGAGCGCTGTGCTTCTCCTCTTAATTCGCGCTTAAGTTTTACTTCCTACGCTGGCCCCGTCGTTTTTGTTGGCTTGGCCGGCCCGCTGCACTGCAGGCCGGTATGTAGGAGTTGTTTATGCGTGTAACTCTCGGTGTACTGCAGACCAATCTGTTGCTGGTACTCTTTTTCGCCCTGGTACTGAATTGGCCAATCTTTTTGCATTTCTATACGGTGCTCAGCGCCCTGACCCATGTCAAAGCCGGATTTGCCATCTCGATCCCGCTGGTGCTGATCGCGGCGCTCAATGCCGTGTTTATTCCCTTCACGTTCCGGTTTGTGCTCAAGCCCTTTTTTACCGTGCTCATTCTGACTGGCTCCATCGTCAGCTACGCCATGCTCAAATACGGCGTCATCTTTGATGCAGGCATGATCCAGAACATAGTGGAGACCAACAGTGGTGAGGCGGGGGCCTATTTGAATGGCTCAGTTGCACTCTGGTTTCTGCTGACCGGGCTGTTGCCTGTTCTGGTGCTCTGGTCACTGCGGATCCGCTATCCGGCTCGCTGGTATCATGGGTTGGCGTTGCGGGCTGGTGCACTGGCTATCTCTCTGCTGTTTATCGGGGGCGTCGCGTCACTTTACTATCAGGATTACGCCTCGGTCGGGCGCAACAACAAGTCGCTGGCCAAAGAGATTGTGCCCGCCAACTATGTGCACGGCCTCTACAAATATGGGCGGGATGTGCTGTTTGCCACGCCGATCCCCTACCAGCATCTGGGGACAGATGCCAGGGTGGTGGCCCGGGGAAGCAAGCCGACTTTGATGTTCCTGGTGGTGGGGGAGACGGCGCGCAGCCAGAACTACTCCCTTAACGGGTATGGCAAGGCGACCAACAGCTTCACGGCCAAAGAGCAGGGGGTGGTGTCGTTCAGGGATGTGCGCTCCTGCGGTACAGCAACAGCCGTCTCGGTGCCCTGCATGTTCTCCAACCTCACGCGCCGCGGCTACGATGACCAGCTTGCCAGCTCCCGTGACGGCCTGCTCGATGTGCTGCAACATGCCGGAGTCTCGGTATTGTGGAAAGAGAACGATGGCGGCTGCAAAGGGGTGTGCCGCAATGTGCCGACCATCGAGATCCTCCCCAAATCCTATCCTGCGCTCTGTCAGGAGGAGTCTTGCTATGACGAGGTGCTGCTGGAGGGGCTGGATCAGCAGATTGCCGGCATGAAGGGCAACAAGTTGGTGGCTTTTCACCTGATGGGCAGCCATGGTCCGACCTATTTTCGTCGTTACCCTGCCAGCGAGCGCGTCTTTATGCCGGACTGCCCGCGCAGCGACATTGAAAACTGCAGCAACGAAGAGCTGGTCAACACCTATGACAACACCATCCGCTACACCGACAAGGTGGTGGGGCTACTGATCGACAAGCTCAAGTCGCTGGAGAGCCAGTACGATGTGGGACTGGTCTATCTCTCCGATCACGGCGAATCCCTTGGGGCCATGGGGCTCTATCTGCACGGCACACCATACAAGTTCGCGCCGGATGATCAGACCCGGGTGCCGCTGCTGACCTGGTTCTCGCCCCAGTTGCAGGCCGATCGCCAGCTGGATATGGGGTGCTTGGCGGCGGAGGCGAGCAGTCAGCGCTTCTCCCATGACAACCTCTTTCACTCCATGCTGGGGATCATGGATGTGCAGACGAGTGTTTACGACAACAAGCTGGATCTGTTCAAGCCATGTCGGGCGGGGTGAGATGAGATATTTACTGGCGTTGTTGCCCAAATCGATGCAGCTTGAAGGGAACTTACTGAGAGCTCGGTGATCTGATCACCACCATCCCCTTTGAAGTCTGCATCATGGGCACATCCCTTCATCCCATCACCAACTGGCCTAAATACAACAAGTCTTTGATTAACCGTGGTTCACTCACCTTCTGGGTTGATGCAGAGGCCATGCACAACTGGTTCCGCCACGGCCATCATGGGCGCCGGGGCCGCAGCCAGCTCTACACTGACCAGACCTTCTCTACCGTCCTGATGCTCAAGAGCATTTTCAACCTCTCCCTGCGGGCGACACAGGGCCTGCTCGACTCGCTGTTTGAGCTGATGAATGTGCCGCTGTGTGCCCCCGACTACAGTGTGTCAGCAAGCGCGCCAGTACCGTGGAGGTGGCATACCGCCAGCCACACAAGGGCAAGGTGATCGATTTGGTTATCGATTCCACCGCCTTGAAAGTGTTTGGCGAGGGTGAATGGAAAGTCAGACAGCATGGCCATGACAAGCGTCGGGTCTGGCGCAAATTGCATCTGGCGGTAGACCCGGCGATCCACGACATCGTGGCAGCCAGGGCATGTATTTCCGCCGCACAAGAATGCCGGTTTATGGGAAGAGGGGCACCCACGTAATGAAGCGGTTCTGGTGATGCGCAAGGAGGGGCTGACTCACTGGAAGCAGCAGTCCGGGTATCATCGGCGCTCATTGGCCGAGACGGCGATGTATAGGTTCAAACAATTGATGACGGGAAAAATCAGTCTACGTAACTACAACTGACAAGTGGGAGAGGTCATGGCCTACGAGTGTGCGATGAACAAACTGAATGCCCTTGGTTTGCCGGTTAGAGAACCCCAAGTGTAGCTATCACCTAGGGCTGGGGTAATGGCTGATTTGGGCAACAACGCCTCTGTAGTCATCGATTCGGATGAATGCGGTTGGATGCTCGTCGTGCCCGCCAGGCCTGAATGCGCGCCTGGGTTCCGATGACGAAGACGAAGAAGACCGGCACGAAGAAGATGGCCAGCAGGGTGCCGCTGATCATGCCGCCAAACACGCCGGTGCCGATGGCGTGCTGGGTCTCCGCGCTGGCGCCACTGGCGAGCATCAAGGGCACCACACCGAGAGTAAAGGCCAGCGACGTCATCAGAATGGGGCGCAGGCGCAGGCGGGCAGCAGTGACAGCCGCATCAAGCAGTGAGCGCCCTTCGCTGTGCAACTGGCGCGCAAACTCCACGATGAGGATGGCATTCTTGGCCGATAGACCGATGATGGTGATCATGCCTACTTTAAAGAAGACGTCGTTGGGCATGCCGCGCAGCATCACGGCCGCGACGGCACCGAGCAGGCCCAGCGGCACCACCAGCATCACCGAGAGCGGGATCGACCAGCTTTCATAGAGTGCCGCTAGCACCAGGAAGACCACCAGCGCCGACAGCAGCATCAGCAGGGGGGCCTGCTCGGCCGACTGGCACTCTTGCAACGACTGTCCCGTCCAGGCCAATGCGAAGCCTGGCGGCAATTGCGCTACCAGACGCTCCATCTCCGCCATCGCCGCTCCGCTGGAGATGCCGGGCGCTGCCCCTCCGGCAATACGCACGGCAGGAAAGCCATCGAAGCGCATCATCTGTTGCGGCGATTCGCGCCATTCCGGTGTCACCACCTCCCGCAAGGGGACCATGCCGCCGCTGGCATTGCGCACCCGCAGGCCGAGCACGTCATCAAGCTGCATGCGCGCCGACGCGTCGGCCTGCAGAATGACCTGCTGCATGTGCCCGCCGTTGAGGAAGTCGTTGACGTAGAGCGACCCCATTGCGGCCGACAGGGTGCTGCTTACGCTGGCGAACGAGAGTCCCATGGCTTCTGCCTTCTGTCGGTTGATCTCGAGGTGAATGCTCTCGCCGGGAGGCAGATTGTCGGGATACACATCACTGACTACCTGGCTTTTGGCGGCCAGTTCCAGCAGTTGGGCCTGAGCGGCCAGCAGCGCGGCTTCCCCCCGATTGGCCCTGTCTTGCAGGAACAGGGTGAAGCCGGAGGCGGTGCCCAGCTCGTCGATGGCGGGCGGCAGCAGGCTCATTACCGTGCCTTCAGGAATATTTGCCATAGCCGCTTGTGCCAGATCTGCCTCTTCGGCTGCCGTGGCACCATGGCGCTGATCCCAATCTTTGAGCATGGTGAAGGCCATGGCGGCATTGGGGCCTGCACCGGAGAAGCTGAAGCCCTGCACCACCAGGTTGGTGTCCAGCGCCTCGCGAGAGGCGACGTGAGCCTCGAAGGCCTTGACCACCTCAAGGGTGCGCTCGCTGGTGGCACCGGTCGGCAGCTGGATGGAGGTCATGAAGTAACCCTGATCCTCGTCCGGCAGGAAAGAGGAGGGCAGCTGGGTGGCGGCGATGGCCAGCACGGCGCAGAGGGCAAGGAAGGCCGCCATCATCCGTCCGCTGCGCCCGACCAGCCGGGTTACCCGCGCACTGTAGCCTGCCGTGAACCGCTCGAAACCCCGGTTGAAGGCACCGAAGAAGCCGCGCTTCTCATGATGATCCGGACTGACCGGACGCAGCAAGGTGGCGCAGAGCGCAGGCGTCAGGGTCAGGGCGAGGAAGGCCGAAATGAGGATCGACACCGCCATCGACAGGGTGAACTGCTGGTAGATGACCCCCACCGAGCCGCTGCCAAACGCCATGGGAAGGAACACCGCCGTGAGCACCAGGGTGATGCCGATCACCGCCCCGGTGATCTCCTTCATGGCCTGCGACGTCGCCTCCCGGGGCGACAGCCCCCAGGTGGCCATCAGGCGCTCGACGTTCTCCACCACCACGATGGCGTCGTCGACTATGATGCCGATGGCCAGCACCATGCCGAACATGGTGAGAGAGTTGATCGAAAAACCGGCCAGCAGCATCACCGCGAAGGTGCCAAGCAGAGCGATGGGGGCGACGATGGCCGGGATCAGGGTGTAGCGCAGGTTTTGCAGGAAGAGAAACATCACCAGAAACACCAGCACCATGGCTTCCAGCAGGGTGTGGAACACCTTTTCGATGGAGACCTTGACGAAAGGGGCCGAGTCAAACGGGATCGAATAGGTCATGCCCGCTGGCAGGGTAGGAGCGAGCTGGGCGAGACGGGTGCGCACCGCATCGGCGGTACGCACGGCGTTGGCGCCGGGGGAGAGCTGGATGGCGGCGCTGGTGGCGGCCACGCCGTTCTCCCGGTTGGAAAAGGCGTAGGATTGCGCCCCCAGCTCGACCCGGGCGACATCACCCAGAACCAGCTTGGCGCCATCACCACCGGCTCGCAGCACGATGGCGGCGAATGCCTCGGGGGTCGTCAGCTGCCCTTGAACCGTGAGGGGAACCGTCAGGCGCTGCCCCGGCAGGGCGGGTTCGTCACCGAGGCGCCCCGGTGCTATCTGGATGTTCTGCTGCTCGATGGCCTGTGCCACCTCGCTGATAGTCAGCCCGTAGGCGGCGAGTTTGGCCGGATCTACCCAGATGCGCATGGCCTGCTCGGCGCCGAACAGTTGCACTCGTCCTACCCCGTCGATGCGGCGCAGCTCCTGCACAATATTGCGTGC
The DNA here is from genome assembly GCF_051948815.1 of Aeromonas sp. Lyrl_2. Classification (NCBI taxonomy): domain Bacteria; kingdom Pseudomonadati; phylum Pseudomonadota; class Gammaproteobacteria; order Aeromonadales; family Aeromonadaceae; genus Aeromonas; species Aeromonas sp. Lyrl_2. Next base: position 197,444 of record NZ_JAYJLJ010000005.1, on the reverse strand, counting down.
CATGTAGTCGTTGAGGGCAACCTCATCGAAGCGGCCATCCGGTGAGGTCATGCCGACCATCATCAGAAAGCCGGATGAGGCGGACTCCACCTGCAGGCCGGTTTGCCGCACCGCTTGTGGCAAGCGAGGCTCGACCGCCTTGATGCGGTTTTGCACGTCCATCTGGGCCAGCTCCGGATCGGTGCCCGGCTTGAAGGTGGCAGTGATCTGCGCGCTGCCCGAGGCGTCCACCGACGACTCGAAGTAGAGCAGGTTCTTCACTCCCGACAGCTCGCGTTCGATAAGGCTCACCACCGCATCATTCAGGGTCTGCGGCGTGGCGCCCGGATAGGTGGCATAGAGGGTCACCGACACCGGCGCCACCGAGGGATAGCGGGAGATGGGGAGCTTGGGGATGGCGATGACCCCTGCCAGCACGATGAACAGGGCGATCACCCAGGCAAACACTGGGCGATGGATAAAAAACTGCGGCATGGATAACTCTCCGATTCAGCGAATGCCGCTGTCAGCCGGTTGGCTGACGGTGGGTGGTTGCCAGGGGGAGGCAATGACCTGAACCCCCGGGGTCAGACGGTCGATCCCTTCGATCACCACCTGTTGCCCGGCACTGAGCCCGGACGCGATGCGGTACTGACTATTCACCAGTTCAGCGGTGTTGACCGGAACCAGCTGTGCCTGCCGCTGGCCATCCACCACCCACACGCTGGTCTGACCCGAGGTGCGAACTACCGCCTGCTGGGGCACGGTCAGGGCGTTGGCATAGCGGGCCCGGGGGATGCGCGCCTGCACATAGAGGCCGGGCAAAAGGCGTCGCTCAGGGTTATCCACCAGCACCCGCAGCAGCACGTCGCCGGTCCCGGCATCGACCTCTATGCCGGAGAAGAGGATGCGCCCCTGCATGCCCAGCGGCGTGCCATTGCTGCCGAGGACCTCCACCGCCAGTTCCGGTGCCGTTGAGCCAGCCTGCTGGCGCAGGGATTCCAGCACCGAGGCCGGTTGACGCACATCGACGTAGACCTGATCAATCTGCTGGATCCTGGCCATGGGGGTGGCATCGGTGGGCGACACCAGGGCCCCTTCACTCACCAGCGCCTGATCGATGCGTCCGGCGATGGGGGCCTCCACGCTGGCAAATTGCAGGTTCAGCTGGTGCCGGGCCAGGGTCGCCCTGGCCTGGGCCACATCGGCGGCCGCCTGATCCCGCTGGGAGATCGCATCGTCATAGGTCTGGCGGCTGATGGCGTCGGTGCGCAGCAGCGGCTTCAGGCGCTCAATCTGGATGCGGGCGCGGGCCAGCACGGCCTCGGCCCGTTGCAATGCGGCGGCGGCGCTGTCGACATCGGCCTTGAAGGGGGCCGGGTTTATCTGGAACAGCACTGTGCCTGCGCTGATCTCGGCGCCCTTCGAACAGGCGGCGCTGCACGATGCCGCTGATCTGGGCGCGAATGTCGGCGCTGCGCAGTGCCGCCACCCGGGCGGGCAGATCCTCGCTGATGACCAGCTCCCGACCAGTCAGAGTCAGCACCGACACCTGAGGAGGGGCGGGAGCCTCCTGCTCTTGCGGCGCGACATCGCAACCCGCCAACCCGAATGCGGCAATGACGGCGAGCAGGGCGCCCGCATACCGCTGTTTTACAAACCTCATCCACTCACCTCGTTAAACCGTCTCTCCGGTGTGATGTGACCGAAGAGTGCATCGAGCGGCCATTATGGCGAGGGGCTATTGCGAATGATTCGAGGCTTTGTGGAGAATCCATGGAGGCGATGATAAAGTTCAACGCCACCTTTTTTCGAGTCCGACTATGTCCCATCTCAATGCTCCCGCCAGCCCGGCGGGCCAGTCACTGGTACTGATTGCAGAGGATGAAGCCGAGATCGCCGACATCCTCGCCGCTTACCTGCAACGTCATGGCTTGCGCTCCCTGCACGCCGCCGATGGCCGTGAAGCGCTGGCCATGCATCAGGCATTCAAACCCGATCTCCTGCTGCTGGATGTGCAGATGCCGCAACTGGATGGCTGGCAGGTGCTCAGCGAGATCCGGGCGCGCGGCGATACGCCGGTGATCATGCTGACCGCCCTCGATCAGGATCTCGACAAGCTGATGGGGCTGCGCATGGGGGCGGATGACTATGTGGTCAAACCCTTCAATCCGGCCGAAGTGGTGGCGCGAGTGCAGGCCGTGCTCCGACGCACCCGAGCCGTAAAGCCTGCCACGGCGAACGTGCTGCGGGTCGGCCAGTTTCAGATCGATCTGGAGAGCCACGAGGCCAGCATTTTCCGCGATGACCAGCAGCAAGTGCTGGAGCTGACCCTGACCGAGTTCAAGTTGCTCGCCTCTTTGATGCGGGCGCCGAAACGGGCGTTCAGCCGCGCCGAACTGCTGACTCACTGCTTGCCGGAGGGGGATACCCAGGAGCGTACGGTGGATAGCCACATCAGCAAGTTGCGCAAAAAACTGGAGACACACGGCATTCAGGGGGTCCCCGCCAGTGTCTGGGGCGTTGGCTATCGCTTCGGGGGCGATGCATGAAATCGGCGCCCGGCCTTCGCAGGCAGATCATCCGCTCTCTGGGCTTGATGACGCTTGGTATCATCTCCCTCGCGGTGATCGGCACCTATGTGTTTTATGGCATCGCCGTGGCGTTTGTGCCGGGCAGCATCTCCGAGACCTGGGTGCCCTCCAGAGTCGAGATGATCTGGATCGGCTCCACCATTCTCATTGCATTGGGGATGGCGCTGTACGTGGCGGTGCGCCTCTCTCGCCGCATCCTGACTCCCCTCAACTCGGTGGCAACCAGCCTGCGCGAGGTGGCCGAGGGCAAACTCGATGCCCGCGTGCCGGAGGATGAGCAGGCGATCGGGGAGACGGCGCAACTGGTGCGCGACTTCAACGCCATGGCCGAGCGGCTGCAGAGCATGACCCGCGAGCGGGAGTTCTGGAATGCCGCCATCGCCCACGAATTGCGCACTCCGGTGACCATTTTGCGCGGCCGCTTGCAGGGGCTGGCCGAAGGGGTATTTCCTCCCAGCAGCGAACTCTTCGAGGGGTTGCTGCGTCAGGTGGAGGGGCTCAATCACCTGATCGAGGATTTGCGGGTATTGAGCCTCAACGACAGCGGCCATCTGGAGTTGCAGCGGACCGAGGTCAGGCTGGCCGACGAGCTTGCCGTGGTGCTTGAGGCGTTTGCCAGCCCTCTGGCGGCGAGCGGATTTGTGTTGCAGCGGGAGCTCGATAGCGAACTTCATGTCTGCTGCGATCTGTTTCGCATCCGTCAGGCTCTGATGGCGCTGTTGGAAAATGCCCAGAAGCACGCGCTGTCGGGGCTGCTGACCGTGCGGCTGTATCGCTCGGAGAGTGTGTGCGTCCTGAGTGTGGAAGATGAGGGACCTGGCATTAGCGAGGAGGTCGCCGCCTGTATCTTCGATGCGTTTCGTCGCGGAGATCCGTCACGCTCGCGCAAGAGCGGCGGCAGCGGACTTGGACTCGCCGTGGTCAAGGCGATTGCCGAGGCCCACGGCGGCAGCGCGGTGTGCCAAGCTACCGGGCGGGGAGGGAGCAGATTCGTGCTCTCCTGGCCCATCTCGGCCATGTCCGGTGGCCCTGAAATCTAGCCTAGGGGTGGCAGGTTCTGATGAAGCTATACAGCTGACAGCTGCCCGCACAAGGGCGTTCGACAAGCGACCGTTATAGGGTTTTCTACCGCTTGTGCCGGGTGAGCAGGAGGGGTTGGAACATGGCTCATTTGGCGCGAAATCACGGTTTTTTGCCGCTAAAAATTGAAACCGTTTTCAGAAATCCTTTTCAACTGTGATCCGCTTCAAAGCTTTTTCGGGCGCCAACCTCTAGCATTGGCTCCACGAATTAGGGGCTAGCGCTCCCGATTTTCCCGCTGTGGGAGGTAACCGGATGATCCGGCTATTTCCTTCGTTACTTTCGACGGTCATCATGGATGGCCGTTTTTTTTTGAGTTATTTCACGGTAAAGGGTCGAGCCGCTGGCGCTTTACCGTTAAAATTCCGCTTTTGCACTTGCCCGTGAGTCTTGATGTCTGCGTCCACCCTCTCTTCGGATAGTTATGCCCTGCTCGCCACCCTGCAATTGCAGCGCGTTGCCAGTACCCGTTTGCTGCAAGAACAACTGGCGATAGGCCATGCCCTGATCGATAAACTGGCTCGATTGCAGGATGCGGGGCTGGTCAGATTGCGCGGGGAGCAGCAGTGGAGCCTGACCGCCGAGGGAACGCTGGCGCTGATCCTGGGGGTGCGTGCCGGTCTCTGCCCGGCGCCTGACTGGAGCCGGGTGCCCTCATTGACCGGGCAGGATCTTACCCATGCGGTGGTGCGCGAGCTCTGCCGCGGCAAGGCGGGGGAGATCCCCACCTATTTCTCGGCCAGCGATCTGCTGACCCTGCTCGATACCCCGGACGCTCACCAGTTGCTGGCGGGCTCCAGCCCCGCCTGGCAGCAAATGTTGCTGGAGCACTTCTCGCTGCAACTCTTGCTTGATGCCCCCTATGAAGAGCGCTGGCCGTTGGCCAATGCGCTGGTGCGCTGCGCCTCCGAGGTACAGGCCCGGGCCAAAGCGTTCGAGGCGGAGTGGCGCTGGCTCTGCGGGGATGGCGAGAGCACATCGCCAACCGGCGAGGACAAGGATGCCGCCCCCGGCTGGCCAGCCCTGCAGGCGCTGGCCCAGCAGAGCCAGAGCGGCCCGCTTGGCGAGCGGCTGCTCACCGCACTGGGCCAGTGGCAGGCAACCGATGAGGGCGAGGCGGGCCAGTGGCCCCGTTCGTTCAGCGCCCTGCTCTGGCTTGGCTGGTTGCAGCAGGCCGATCCCGTCATCGCCAGCGAACAGCGCAAGAAGTGGCAGCGCAGCCTGACTGGCCAGTTCCCCCTGCTTGCCGACCTGCTCAGCCAGTGGGCGGGTGATCGCCACGGTCAGGCGGTTGGCCTGTTCGATACCCTGCAACTGCCGGTGGAGGAGCTCCACTGGGGCTATCTCTGGCTCGATCTCTGCGCGCTGGCCCGTCACGGTGCCCAGAGCCCGCAGGTGGCCATGTTGCACAAGTGGGATCTCTCTCATCTGCTCGATGCCGAGCCCCATCATCGCCTGATGGCCTTTTGTCAGGATCTGCTGCGTATCTTGTTGGGCGAGGCGGCCAAAGGGGCGCCCTTGTGCCAACTGCGCGGCAGTGAGGAGAGTGCGCAAGAGGGCAGTGACGAGCAGGATGATGACGGGGACGAGGATAAAACCGCGGCCTCTGCCAGCTGGCTCAACTGGTTGCAGGGGCTGGGACGCTCCAGTGGCGTGCGCAAGCCGCAGGAGCGGTTGGTGTGGCTGCTCCATGCCGAGGGGCCCGAGCTGGAGTGCAAGATCCAGAAGCTGAGTACCAAGGGGGAGTGGACCGCCGGTCGCCGGGTTGATCCGGCCCTGCTCTCTACCCAGTATGCCGCCATGCTCGACGAGCATGACTGGGCACTGGTTCGCACCCTGCCACGGGTGATGGGGCGACTGCCGCGGGATGTCTGGGCGCCGCTGGCCGATCACCCCCGCTTGTTCAACGCCAAGGGGCAGAAGCTGCAACTGGCCATCAGCGCCCCCCTGCTGCAGGTGGTGGCCACCGAACAGGGGATGAGCGCGCAGCTCTGCCCCGATGCGGCCGCCCGCGGGGCCCATATCATGCCGCTGGCGCAGGATCTGTGGCAGCTCATCCTCACCCCGCAGCCGCTGCTCGACCGCTTGCCAGCGCTCGAATCCATCCCGCTGCTGCCCGCCGAGGGGCTGGCCGAGCTGCAACGCACCCTGGACGCCATTCCCGAGTTGCCCTGGCACAGTCAGGTTGCGGGGCTTAGCGGCAACGCCGAACTGGCTCCCTGGCCGGGCATTCCTTCGGTGCAACTGGATTGGCAGGATGGTCAGCTGTCGGTCAAGCTGGTCACTCGCTTTGAGGATCTGCCGCCCCAGCCCCTTGGCAAGGGGGAGGCGATCGTACGGCAGGGGATCAAGGCGTACCACTACTGGCAGAGGGATCTCGGGGCCGAGAAGCTGCAGGCCCAGTTGCTGCGCAATCAATTGCCCATCGGCCTGCCCGGCAGCGAGTGGCTGCTGCAGGGGGAACAGGCGCTGGCGCTGGTCAATGCCCTGCCCGAGCTGGTGGATGCCGGTGTGGTCATTCACTGGCATCAGGACAGCGCTCGCCTCAAGAGCCTTGATGAAGCGGCTCTGAGCCTGCGCATCGAGCGGCGGCAGGACTGGTTCCAGGTCGAAGGGGCACTGGCCCTCGATGAGCACCAGATCCTCGATCTGCGCCTTATTTTGCGCCAGATGACCCCGGGGCAGCGCACCGTTCAGCTCGATGAGAAGACCAGCCTGATGCTGAGCGACAAGCTGGTGGAGCGGCTCACCATGCTGGGGGCCATGCTCGATGAAGAGCAGCGCATCAACAACAAACTGGCCTATCCCCTCACTCGCCTGCTCTCGGTCATTACCACCGAAGGGGATGCGGCGTGGCAATCCCTGCAGCAGGAGTGGCAGCAGGAGGTCGATTGCCCGGATGAGCTGCTTACCTCCCTGCGAGACTATCAGAAAGAGGGGGTGCGCTGGATGGCGACCCTGGCCCATCACGGTTTTGGTGCCTGTCTGGCCGATGACATGGGTCTAGGCAAGACGCTGCAGGCGCTTATCGTGCTGCGGATGCGCCAGCACCTTGGCCCTGCCCTGGTGGTGGTGCCCAAGTCAGTGGTCACCAACTGGCAGGAGGAGGTGAACCGTTTTGCCCCCGAGCTTGATGTGGTGGTGTTCGAGAACCCGGCCGAGCGGGAGGGGATGATTCGCGAGGCCAAGGCCGGTCAGGTGATCCTCATCAACTACGGCATGCTTGGCAGCCTGGCGGAGGCGCTCAAGTCCCGCCGATGGTCCAGCATGGTGCTCGATGAGGCGCAGCAGATCAAAAACGCCGGTACCCAGCGCGCCAAGCTGTTGTTCCAGCTCGACGGCGATTTTCGCCTCGCCCTCTCCGGCACCCCCATCGAGAACCATCTGGGAGAGCTGTGGAGCCTCTTTACCTTCATCAACCCGGGGCTGCTCGGCAGCCTTGGCGAGTTCAAGCGTCGCTTTGGCAAGGCGGTCAAGGATCCCCAGCACATGGCATTGCTGCGGGCGGTGATCAGCCCCTTTATCCTGCGTCGTCTCAAGCAGCAGGTGCTGACCGAGTTGCCGGACAAGACCGAGATCATTCACCACATCAGCCTCTCCCCCGAAGAGCGCCAGCTCTACGAGGCGACTCGGCGGGAAGTGGTGCAGCAGGTGCAAAGCGCCGATGGCCGCGCCCTGATGCATGTGCTGAGTGGCCTGACCCGGCTTCGCCGCCTCTGCTGCTCACCGGAGCTGGTGATGCCCGAGTGGTCACAGACCAGCAGCAAGCTGGATGAGGCGATGGCCCTGCTGGAAGAGGCGATCGACGGTGGTCATCGGGTGCTGGTGTTCAGCCAGTTCGTCGATCTGCTGAGCCTGTTGCGTGCCCGCATCGAGCAGAAATCCTGGGATTACTGCTATCTGGATGGGGGCTGCTCTGCCAAGTCCCGTCAGGACTCCATCCTGCGTTTTCGTCATGAGGAGGTGCCGCTGTTCCTCATCAGCCTCAAGGCGGGGGGGACCGGCCTCAACCTCACCCAGGCCGATACCGTGCTGCACCTCGATCCCTGGTGGAACCCGGCGGTGGAAGATCAGGCGAGCGATCGGGCGCACCGGATGGGCCAGACCCAGCCGGTGACCGTGTACCGGCTGGTGTGCGAGCAGACGGTGGAGGAGAAGATCGTCGCTCTGCACGACGAGAAGCGGGCGCTGGCCGATGGCCTGCTGAGTGGCCAGTCCGAGGTGCGCGGGCTGGATGTGGAGAGCCTGCGGGCCCTGCTGATGGGCTGATTGGCGACGCCACCTTTCATACCGCCTATCGAGACAGAAAAGGGGAGAACATCCAGAGATGTTCTCCCCTTTCTCGTTTGGGACGCAGATATGGGGTACTCGTTTATCGCGGCAAGGCGGCCCAGCTATCCCTGATCCAGCTATTCCTGATCCAGTCACCCCTGATAGAGATAGAGGTGCAGCCGCTCGATGATGGGCTCGCCGCCAATCTTGCGATCTCGCCGCGCCTGCCGGCTCTTGGGGGGATAGTTGCCCAGATGGGTGACTGCAGGCGGGGTATCCGAGCAGAGCAGCAGAGGCAGGCTCGCCTTGATCTGCTGCTTGCGCGGGGTGCGCTCCAACCAGAGCAGGTTGATCATCGGGTGGGTCTTGACCGGGCGGCGGATCCGCAGCTCGGCATCGGCGGGCAGACGGCGAATGTCGTACACCTCCTGATCCACCATCTTGCTCCACTCTTCGTTGTTGGAGAGGGCCGGTATGTAGCGGCGGCTGCGCTCCAGCATCTCAAGCACCTGCTCGCGACTGAGGCGATTGATGGTCTGCTTGTCAGCCCAGGTAAAGCCAAGGGATTGCAGCTCTCCCGCCAGCAGGGTCAGTTTGCGGTAGACCTGCAGGGTGATCACCCCGGGCAGGGCGGTATGTACCAGCTCGAACTTCTCGTCCCGTCCCCCCGCCTGCTGCACCAGCCCCTTGAAATCGAGCTTTTGCTGGTTGATTTGGTCGATCTGCGGTTGCAGCAAGGGGGCTGCGGCGGCAGGAAAGCGCAACCAGCCGGGCAGCCGATGAGTCGCCTTGGTGGAGCAGCCGGGGCGGGCGCTGTGATCCCGATAAGCGGCGAGTGTAGCCGCCAGCGCGGCTTCACCGTTGAGATAGCCCACCTCAATTTGCTCGATCGGGTCGTGTTCTTCCCCCTGTGGCACCGGGGGGAGAGGATAGACATGAGCCTCCTGCAGCTCGAGTTGGCCAAGCAGATCGGCCAGCTGGTTGAGAGAGGCTTCAATGGCGGCCATCTGTTGACGCAGGGCGGCGGTCGGGGTAAAGGTATCCATCGATGATCCTGTGGTCTGACCCGCTGTTGACGACATCAGGTATGACATCGCTGCGGGTAGCAAAACTACTGTATAAATAAACATACCAGCATGCGGTTGGAGTGCCAAGAGGCACTTTGAGGAGGGGGCAATGTGCGCCTCTGAATGGGGATGTGGTGATGGTTTTATTTATGTTTCAGGGTGTTAAATAAAGATCGCCACAAGATCATTAAATTAACAATCACGTGTAACTCCGCTGTTGCCAGCTGTTCACACCCTGTCCATCCCTGCATATGTAAAGCAGTAAAATGCATATATAGATGGGTGCCATGCAGCACAATATGCTGTGCGACTCTGCTGGCCAACCGTAAAAATAATTATTTGTTTAAAATCAAAGGATTAAAATTAAACCCTGCCGTTTTTAGACATTAGATTTACTAATGTAACGTATCAAAATTCGTCAATTGAGTCGGTCTGACTCCCTGACTAAGCTTTGCGCATCAAATAAAGCCCAGTGCGTAAACAAATATTCAGAGGAGCCACATCATGGCCAACATGACTTATACCGAAGCCGGTTACCAGCATTCCAGCCAATTGAATCTGGTTGCTCGCGTTAAAATGACCGTTCTGACCTGGCTGGAGCGCAGCCGCAGCCGTCGCCAGCTCTCCGAGCTGCCCGAGTACCTGCTCAAAGACATCGGCCTGAACGAAGCTGACCGTTATCAAGAGACCACCAAGCCGTTCTGGCGTGGTTGATCAGCCGGGCATGGATGCCTTGTTTTTCTGCTGAGTCGTTTGCTGTTCTGCCCCGTGGCGCCCGGCCGCCAAGTCTGTCATTGTCTGTTTTATCTCCCCCTGTTTTACGTTGATCCTTTTTCCTCTCCTCTTTATTCCATATCGCTACCGTCATTGCTGTCATCGTTCGATTGTTATCACACTTGTATCGTTAATGTTTGAATTTGTTTAAAAAACGATTTTAAGCCGCGATGCCTTGCGTATAATCCGACCATAGTGTTCCAGAGCGAGAGGGTGAGACGGATGATTCCCCAGCACGATTTTTTGGCCTTGACCCGCAGCCATGAGTGGCAGCTTGAGCCCTTTGAATTTGCCCTGCCCGATGGTGCGCGGGTCAGCGTCTGGGATACTGGCGTGCTCTGTCTGGAGCCTGCCAGTGGCGCGGGCGGCCAGCCGGGAGGGCGCAAGGATATCGTCCTCTCCTGCGGCATCCACGGCAACGAGACTGCCCCCATCGAGATCTGCAACCAGCTGCTGAGTCGTCTGCTCTCAGGCGAGCTGAGCGCCCGTCATCGGGTGCTGTTCCTGTTTGGCAATCCGGCTGCTATGAATCTGGGGCTGCGGGAGGTAGAGGAGAACATGAACCGGCTCTTCTCCGGAGCACACAGCAAGGGGGAGGGGCTGTGCAATCGGGAGCGGATCCGCGCCATGCGCCTCGAGCAGTATGTGAGCCGCTTCTTTGCCAATCCGGCTCGTCCCCGTTACCACTACGACCTGCACACCGCCATTCGCGGCTCGCGCCACGAGAAGTTTGCCGTCTACCCCTTCCCCCACGAGCGGCCTCACTGCCGCGAGCAGGTGCAGTTCCTCGGCGCCTGCGGGGTGCGTACTATTCTGCTCTCCGCTAGCCCGACCACGACCTTCAGCTACTACAGCTCACGCCAGCATGGTGCCCACGCCTTTACGGTGGAGTTGGGCAAGGTGCGCCCGTTTGGCGAGAACGATATGACCCGCTTTATCGAAACCCGCCAAGCGCTGCAGGAGCTGGTCACTCAGGATGAGGTGGCGCTGGAGCCGTGGCGGGCGGATGATTTCACCCTGTTTGCCATCGATCGGGTGATCACCAAAAAATCGGCGGACTTTCGCTTCCTGTTTGCCAGCGATGTCGACAACTTCACCGAATTCCCGCAAGGGTTCGTGCTGGCCGAGGATGGCGAGCTTCGCTACACGGTCGAGAAGCCGCGTGAGGCGGTAGTCTTCCCCAATGCCAATGTGGCGATCGGCCAGCGCACCGTGCTGATGGTGGTGCCGACAAGGCTCTGGGAATAGCGGTGATAGTTTTGCCTTCAGAGCGGTGATGCATCCGCAGGCGGCGCCAAGCCATTGTTTTCGTCGGTGGCTCAGACACAGCAGCGGTTAGCCGCAGTAATAAAAGGGGCCAGTCAGATGACTGGCCCCTTTTTTTATCGGGTTCAAGCGGTGAGGCTTAGCTGTTGTTCTTCACAAACAGGGTCAGCTCCTGACCGGGCTTGAGGTAATCCCCTTTATCCAGCTGATTCCAGCGCATCACATCGTTGATGGCCACCTGGAAGCGAGCCGCGATGGAGGAGATGGAGTCGCCACGGCGAACCTGATACACCATCGATTTGTCGCTCTTCTTCCCTTGCTTGGGATAGACCACCAGCTTCATGCCTGGCTTGAGCGCCGACTTGGCATTCAGACCATTCCACTTGGCGAGCTCTTCGTGGGAGACGCCGTGTGCCTGGCTGATGCTCCACAGGTTGTCACCCGAGCGCACCTTGTAACTGACTTTGGCCTTCTGGCTGCTGCCACGGCTTGCCAGCTGTTGCGGTTTGCTGGCGGAGCTGGCCTTGCTGCTGACCTGACCGTGGGTCGGGATCACCAGTTGCTGACCGCGACGCAGGTTGTTGCTGCGCAGATTGTTGGCCAGCTTCAGCTCACTCACGCTGACGCCATGATTCTGGGCAATGCGCGACAGGGTATCGCCACTGGTGACCTGATAGGAGCGGGTACGAATACGCTCGCTCTTGGGCAGATCGGCCAGTGCCAGCTCCAGGGTATCGGCATATTCTACCGGTACCAGCAGGCGGTAAGGACCACGGGGCGACATCACACCACGGCTCAGGGCCGGATTGACCTCCTTGAGCTGTGACGTGCGCAGACCTGCCAGTTGGGCGGCCACATTCAGATCGATCTGGCTGCCGGTCTCCACCACTCGCAGCTTCGGCTCGTTGGCGAGCACCGGCAACTGGATATTGTACTTGTCCGCATTGCTGATCATGTCAGCCATGGCGAGGACCTTGGGCACATACATCCGGGTTTCGCGGGGCAGATCGAGCGACCAGTAGTCGGTCGGTTTGCCTGCGCGCTGGTTACGCTGGATGGCGTTGCGAACCCGTCCTTCCCCGGCATTGTAGGCGGCTAGCGTCTGCAGCCAATCACCGTCAAAGAAGCGGTTCAGGTATTCCAGATAGTCGAGCGCCGCATTGGTGGAGGCCAGCACATCGCGCCGTCCGTCATACCAGTTGTCGTGGCGCAGACCGAAGTTTCTGCCTGTCGCTGGCACAAACTGCCACAGACCGACGGCATTGCTGCGGGATCGGGCATGGGGATCAAACATGCTCTCGATCATCGGGACAGTAATAAGCTCCATTGGCAGCTCACGCCGTTCAATCTCCTCTACCATCAGATAGAGGTAGGGTTCAGCCCGGCTGGCAATGGTCGCCAGATGCTTATCATTGCGCAACAGCCACTCACGTTGCTGGCGGATGCGCGGGTTGTCCGGAGTTTCCAGTTGCATATCATCGCTGATACGCACCCACAGATTGTCCGTATCTTCCATTTCGTCCAGCTGTTCATCGCCAAACAGGAAATGGGAAGAGTGTTTTTTATGCGCTTTTTTCTTGACCTGGGGGGACTTGATCGGCTCGATTGCCGTTAGCGCCCGGTCATCCTGATGGCTCAGGTTTTGGCAGCCGCTGAGCAACAGCGCTGCCAATAAGGCCGTTCGTACCTTCATCTCGTTCCGGTCATTTTTAGGAAAAACAGCTCGCATCATAAGGGGCAATGGCCCCCTGATCAAGGTTTGTTCAAAAAACGTCCTTCCACTGACGCAGGATGGTGAAGGTATCTACCGGATTTTCCACGCATTTTAACCCATGCTTTTCAGCAGAAAATTTCACTGAATCCTGTTCGCAGCGCAGAAAAATGTTGAAAGTGCGTTCGTCACCCAGCCGGGTTGGCAGGCTTGGCAGCCCTTGTTGCCGCAGTTTGCTGATCAGCCCGATCTGGCGGCGGATCGCCGGGTTGTCCGGCTCGACCGCATAGGCAAAACGCAGGTTGGAGAGGGTGTACTCGTGGGCACAATAAATGAGGGTCTCATCGGGCAGGGCGGCGAGTCGTTGCAGCGAGTGGTACATCTGCTCCGGCGTCCCTTCAAACAGGCGGCCACAACCGGCCGAGAAGAGGGTATCGCCACAAAAGAGCATGCCGTTGCCGTGGTAGGCGATGTGGCCGCGAGTGTGCCCGGGCACATGGATCACCTCAAGGGCGAGGCCGTGCCAGTTGATCTGATCGCCATCTTCCAGCCACTGACCGTGGTGATCCGGCATCGGGTCAAGTTTGGGGCCATAGAGCCGGGCGTGGGGGAAGTGGGTAAGCAGGTCGGTGACGCCCCCGACATGGTCGTGATGGTGATGGGTCAGCAGGATGGCATCGAGCACCAGCCCCAATGCCTCGAGCCGCTCCAGCACGGGTGCGGCATCGCCCGGATCGACCACCAGACAGTGATTTTCGTGGCGGATCAACCAGATGTAGTTGTCATTAAAGGCTGGAACTGTGATCACTGGATACATGAGTCTGCTTCTCTTTAGGGAGGGTATCTTATATAACAGGATGGCGTTCGAAACCCCGAGTTGAGCCCTATTATGCAGGTGGCACGTACCGAACAACAAATCGAGATCCCGACCAGCTGGTCTGCATTGCCTATGGGGGACTGGGTGGCGGCCGAGATCCAGGATCGGCTCGACAACTGGTGCCCCAATCTGTTTGGGTATCATCTGCTGAAAATTGGCGCTCTGAGCGCTGAACTCTCCTGCAAACGCTCCTCCATTCGTCACCAGATCGGGGTCGCCCCCGGCGGGCGGCTGCTCGACATGTATGGCGATCCCCTCGATCTGCCGGTGCGGACCGGCAGCGTCGATGCCTGCCTACTGGCTCACTGCCTTGATTTCTCCGCCGATCCCCACCAAGTGTTGCGCGAAGCCGAAAGAGTGTTGACCGACGATGGCTGGCTGATCATCAGCGGCTACAACCCCATGAGTCTGGTCGGGATCGGTCACTGTGTGCCGTTCTTGCGGCGCAGAATGCCTTGGTCAGCACGGATGTTCACCCCGGGGCGGGTGACGGACTGGCTGCATCTGCTGGGATGTGAGGTGATGTTCGACGAGCGTTTCGGTTACTCGTTTATGGGTAAACAGAGCTGGCACAGTTGGTGGCGGGAGAGTGTCGGGCGGGATTATTGCAGGGCATTTGCATCGGTATACGTGATTGCGGCCCGTAAACGGCGCTTTCCACTGATCCCGGTGCGGCGGCGCTGGCAACTGCCAAAGTCCCTCGCCACACCGGGAATGGCCCGTCAGGGCTGGTAGCCGGTATCCTCGGCCAGATCCTTGCCGCAGGCGGCCTCTCTGGCCAGCTCGTCGCACCGTTCGTTCTCCGGGTGGCCGGAGTGACCCTTCACCCAGAGCCACTCAATCTGGTGGCGACCCACTTCCGCATCCAGCTCCTTCCAGAGATCGACGTTCTTGACCGGTTGCCGGTTGGCGGTCATCCACCCTTTCTTCTTCCAGCCGATGATCCACTGGGTGATCCCCTGGCGGACATACTGGCTGTCGGTGGTGAGGCGAACCTTGCACGGTTCGTTGAGGGTGCGCAGCCCCATGATGGCGGCCATCAGCTCCATCCGGTTATTGGTGGTCAACTTGAATCCGGCGGAAATCTCTTTGCGGTGCTTGCCGTAGACCATGACGGCCCCGTAACCACCCGGGCCCGGATTGCCAAGGCAGGAGCCGTCGGTATAGACATCAATCTGTTTTAACATGAGCAATCAATCTGTTTTAACATGAGGCTTGGGGTAAACTAGCGAGTAAGTAAAGCCGAAGTTTGACATAGATTGGATCATGAACACACCCCAACTGAATCGCCAGATCATTCTGGATACTGAAACCACAGGTATGAATACGGCGGGTGGCCCTGTCTATCTGGGGCACCGCATTATCGAAATCGGCTGTGTGGAGGTGATCAACCGCAAGCTGACCGGTAACCACTATCACGTCTATATCAAGCCTGATCGTCTGGTCGACCCGGAAGCGATCCAGGTGCACGGTATCACCGACGAGTTCCTGCGTGACAAACCGTCGTTCAGCCAGATCGCCGACGAGTTCCTCGACTTCATCCGCGGCGCCGAACTGATCGCTCACAACGCACCGTTTGACGTGAGCTTCATGGACTACGAGTTCAGCAAGCTCGGACTCAACTTCAAGACGGCGGATATCTGCACCATCACAGATACCCTGGCGATGGCGCGGGATCTCTTCCCCGGCAAGCGCAACAACCTGGATGTGCTGTGCGATCGTTACGGTATCGACAACTCCCACCGTACCCTGCACGGGGCTTTGCTCGATGCGGAGATCCTGGCGGACGTCTACCTGCTGATGACCGGCGGCCAGACCAAACTCAATCTGGCCACCGAGAGCAACGAAAACGAAAGCAATCAGGACACCAGCATTCGCCGGTTAGAGAGCAACCGACCCGCCCTCAAGGTGGTGCGTGCCAGCACCGAGGTTCAGGCCCTGCACGAGGCGAGACTGGACCTGGTACAGAAGAAAGGAGGAAGTTGTCTGTGGCGGCAATGAGCAAGTGGTGTGCCGGTCTGCTGCTATTGCTCTCGCTGGGGGCGACGGCGACCGAGGTATTTGCCCCTTCCGATATTCCGCTGCTGGATAACCGCTTTCGCATCGATTACGGCGTGAAGGAGATCACCTTCATCATCAAGCGCAAGCCGGGCACCCCGTCCGTGATCCTGGTTCGCCCCGATGGCAGCAAGCTTTACGTGGGCAAGGTCAAACCTGCCGATGTGGGTTGGCTGGCGTTGCCGGAGCATGATCTCATTACCCTGCGCAATCCCATGCCGGGCCCCTGGCAGGCGATTGGCGAGGTGGATCCCGACAATCGGGTGCGCATTCTCTCCGATATCCGGCTCGATATCGCCGCCCTGCCGATGCAGCTCTATCAGGGGGAGGTGGTCAAGCTCAAGGCGTGGTTGCTGATCAATGGTCAGCCGCCGAAAGATAAATACTATCTCTCTGACCTTGGCATGACCGTCAAGCTGCAATCGTTCAGCGATGCCGATAAGAAAGAGGTCGTGCTGGATCAAGTACTTGGCCACTATCGCGATGATGGCAAGGGGCTCGACGAAGTGCCGGGCGATGGCATCATGACGGCGGAAGTGACGCTGCAGGATATTCCCGGTGGCAAGTACCGCGCCATGTACAGCACGGGTAATCAGGTGTTTGTCCGTGCCCGTTATCAGGATGTGCTGCTTTACCCCTATCCGTTCAGTTATAACCTGGCGCTGCCTTCGGATGAGCTGGGTGCCAAGCTCTCACTGCTAATCGACCGTGATGAGCTGGATCCCGCTTCCGTGGTGGTCAAGGGGAGTGTGACCAGCAATGTGGGCGGCCTCTACGAGTTCAGCGAGACCGCCAGCGACCCAAAGCTTGATATCGATCTCTCCAACATCAAGGAGGTCGGTCAGCATGAGGTGAAAGCAACCCTCTATGGCACCACTCGCCTCGGCCGTGAGCTGAAAATCGAGTTGCCGGTGAAAACCTTCAATGTCTTCCCGCCACCGCCGCCTCCTGTAGAGGTGGTGTCGGCCGCAGCTCCTGTATCTAGCGCCGAGGCGACCCATGAAGCTCCGGCAGAGGAGGAAATGGGCTGGCTGATCTGGGCATTGGCGGGTGGTGGTGTGCTGCTGGCGGTATTGGGTGGGGTCGGGTTTGTGGTGATACAAAAACGGCGTGCTCTGAAGCGTGCTCTGGCCGCTGCGCAGGCCGAGAATCAGCAAGCCGGACAACCGGCTGCCAAGCTGGATCTCAATCTGCCAGAGCAGTAACCCTCGTTCTGAAGTGGCGTGATGCCAGATATAAAAAACCGCCCTGATAAGCAGGGCGGTTTTTTTTAGTTCATAAACAGAACAAGCTGGCTATCAGTGTTCGCCGATATAGACATCCTTGTTCTGCTCGCGGATCTCGAGGAACTTGTCCAGATTGGCCATCATCAGCTCGACCAGCTGGGGGTCGAAATGCTGCCCCTTCTCCTCTTCAATCAGGGCCAGCACCTTGTCCAGCGGCCACGCCTTCTTGTAGCAGCGATCCGAACCCAGGGCATCGAACACGTCAGCCAGCGCCACAATTCGTCCCTCCAGCGGAATATCCGCCCCTTTCAGACCGCGGGGATAGCCACTGCCATTCCATTTCTCATGGTGATTGCCAGCGATGGTGGCACCAATCTGAAACAGCGCCAGATCGCTGCCGGAGAGCATATCCTGCCCGAGCTGGGCGTGGGTTTTCATGATCTCCCACTCTTCCGGTGTCAGCTTGCCCGGCTTGTGCAAGATGGCATCGGGAATTCCCACCTTGCCAATGTCATGGAGCGGCGAGGCGCGTTTCACCAGCTCGCTCTGCTCTTCGCTCATACCCATCAGGTGGCAGAATTGTTCGGTATAGAGCGCGACCCGTTTGACGTGCAGTCCTGACTCTTTTGAACGGGTTTCGACCAGTTCGCCGATGCGATAGATGATCTCCCGCTGGTTGTCGGCGATCACCTCATTGAGCCGGATATTCTCCAGCGCCACTATGATGTTTTCAGTAAACAGGGTCAGCAGACTGGTATCGATCTGGCTGAGCTGGCGGGTGGTCTCGATGTGGAACAGCAGATGGTGGCGCGGATTCTGGCAGTAGAGCACCATCTGGGTGGCGTTATAGACGTTGCTGCGCTTGCTCATAGCCTGGCGCAGGATCTCCGGCGCATCCGTGAGGAGCATGGCGGGATGGCCGGGGAGCAGGGGCTCCAATACTTGATCCTTCACCTCATAGGCGTATTGCTTGACGTCGTATATCTGGGTTTCCCCCAGATGGAGCAGGGCGCTGAGCTGCTCCTGAGCGCCTTCGACAAACTGGCGCAACGCCCGTTTCTCAAAGATCCCCTTGGAGGCTTCGATGACTTTTTCCAGCCCCTGACGGTTACTCTCCAGGGTGCGGATATCCCGATAGGATCGCAGGCTGGCCCGCAGCAGGGTGCGCAGCTTCTGGGAGGTGAGCTCGGTTTTATCCTTGTAGTCGTTGATGTCGTAGTTGGTGACCACGTCATCTTCCGGCGCCTGGCCGGGTTGGCCGGTACGCAACACGATGCGTACCATCTTGTTTTGCAGATCTTCACGGACGTATTTGACGACATCGAGGCCGGCGTGGTCGACCTCCATCACCACGTCCAGCAGCAACAGAGCAACGTCCGGGGTGGTGGCCAGCAACTCTTTGGCCTGTGCCGCGGAATAGGCATGCAGAAAATCGATGGGGCGATTGTCAAACTCGAATTTGTTCAAGGTGATTTTGGTGATGCGATGCACTTCAGGCTCATCGTCAACAATCATCACCTTCCAGCCCGCTTGCTGTGCGTCGGGGAGGGAGAGATCGTCATCATCAATAATCAGGATCTGGTCATCCATCATACAATCCTGTTTGGCATCCTGTGCTTACATTAACTGCTTCACTAAGGATAGGAAACTTATTGGGAAATAAAATTTGATCTCGAAAAACTATGGTCGAAATAAGCAAATGGAACCCTTTGTAACTGTGGCGTTGTCCGGCTGCTTTCTTTGCCCAATCATGGAGCTAGCGTGCATAAAGCCTATTTCTGGATTGGGGTGTGGACGCCAGTGGTTGGGGATGTTTGAATCCAGTTTGTAGCTATTAGACGAGAAATAATCTTATTTGATAGTAATTCCTATTTGCGTGTAGCATGGGCGACACACTCAACGAGGAGCCTCATTGTGTCCCCATCTCTGCCTCCCAATCGTCCCCGTCTGCTGACTGTCAAAGCCATTACCCAGGTCACCCCCCATTTGCGTCGCATCACCTTTGGTAGCAGCGAACTGGCTGACTATCCCTTTACCTGCGGTGGAGCCCATATCAAGGTGATGCTGGCCCAGCCCCATCAGGTAGAGCCGGTGCTGCCTGCCATGACCCCGAGCGGCCCGCGCTGGAGTGACCCGGCTGACAAGCCGGTGATCCGCACCTACACCATCCGCGCGTTTCGCCGTGATGAGCAGGAAATTGATATCGACTTCGTGCTGCACGGTGACGGCGGGCCCGCCAGCGCCTTTGCTACCCATGCCAAGCTGGGAGAGAAGGTGATCCTCTCCGGGCCGGGTGGTCCCAACCCCATGCTGCAATCGGCCGATCACTACTGCTTGGTGGGGGATCTCACCGCCTTGCCCGCCATCATGGCGATGTGTGAGGTGATGCCTGCCGATGCCAGAGGGGAAATTGCGATTCTGGTGCCGGATCAGGCCGATGCTCAACCGTTGACGCTACCGGTCGGGGTGCGCTGTCACTGGTTTGTCGGTGAGCCCGAGTCCAGTGGCCTGCTGGAGCATGTGATTGCTCTGCCGCTGGTGCGCGATGGTAGCTTCTTCTGGCTGGGTGGGGAAGAGGCGTTGGTGCTGCCGCTGCGCCGCCATTTTCGGTCTGTGCTCGAGGTGGATCGCCAGTCGCTCTACGCCGTGCCGTACTGGCGTCGGGGCAAGAGTGAAGAGGCCTATCACCAGACCCGTCACGATGTGATGGATAATTAAGCGGATGCGAAAGAATACCTGATTCACCCTTGCAAATAAAAATGATTTGCATTTAGTATTGCGCCGTCCCGATGTCAGTCGGTACGGCGCTTTTGTTATTGATGGCTGCGAGTGGCATAGCACAACGCAGGGCTTGCCGTAATGCACTGATGTTCGGGGTGATGGGGCATGGACGACTGTTCATGCCAATGAACTCCATCACTTTGCACCGGGTCTGGCGAGGTCAGACAGGGATGTCGGTGGTGTTGGCCTTGGTTGTTTTATGTGGAGTGTTGATGATGCGTACATCATCCCGACGATTTGCAGTGCATCCGCTGGTGTTGTCCCTTTTTGCCCTGCCAGTTCTGGCCCAAGGGACTGCGCCTGTCACCGCTCATGAAACTATGGTGGTGACGGCGAGTAAAACCCGGCACAGCGAGCTGACCGCCCCGGCCAGCGTCTCTGTGGTGACCCGGGCCGAGCTCGACAAGCTCAATGTCAATGATCTGACCGGCGCTCTGAAACAGTTGCCGGGGGTCAATATCAGCCCTGCGACCAGCTACGGCCGCAGCGAGATCAAGTTGCGCGGGCTGGAGGGGGATTACACCCTGTTGCTGGTCAATGGCCGGCGTATCAGTTCCCGCGATGCTCTTACCTCCGGTTATGGCAATGATTTCGATCTCTCCGCCATCCCGATGGCGGCCATCGAGCGTATCGAAGTGATCCGTGGCCCTATCTCCTCCCTCTACGGTGCCGATGCGCTGGGTGGGGTGGTCAATGTCATCTTGCGTCAACCCGGGGAGAAGACCGAAGCGGCGGCCACCTATACCTTCAGCGACCCCACCGATGGTCACGGCGGGGATATCAACAAGGCGAGTGCCTATGTGGGCGGGGCACTGATCGACAACAAGCTGCTGGCCAACCTGGTGGTGGAAGGGAACCACAGAGATGCCTGGCAGAGCGAGCAGAGCATCAACCCCAAGGCCGATGCCATCGAGCAGCGTGAAAAGCTGGGGATCCTCTCCAACGTCAAATGGCTGATCGACGATCGTCAGGATCTGGATGTGGGGATGAACTACGCCAAAGACGATCGGGAGGCCCACTGGAACAACTACGGCCAGACGCCGCGCAACATCCAGCAGATGGAACGACTGGGACTCAACGCCAC
The DNA here is from genome assembly GCF_051948815.1 of Aeromonas sp. Lyrl_2. Taxonomy (NCBI): domain Bacteria; kingdom Pseudomonadati; phylum Pseudomonadota; class Gammaproteobacteria; order Aeromonadales; family Aeromonadaceae; genus Aeromonas; species Aeromonas sp. Lyrl_2. The sequence continues at coordinate 176,675 of NZ_JAYJLJ010000005.1, read as the reverse complement.
CCACGTCGGCCGTTGGGATCAGTTCGACAGCCGGGTCGGCTATGCCTTCGAGCAGGTTGACCTGTTTGACGACTCCGAACTGATGACGGCGCTGAGCAAGACCAGCAGCGATGTGAGCCAGACCAACCACACCTTCGATGGCCAGCTGAGCGGTAATCTGGGCAGCCACCTGCTGACCAGCGGTGCCGAGTACCGCATCACCGAACTCAAGCATAACGTCAACCTCAAGGGGGGCGATGTCAGCGTCAACCAGAGCGCGCTCTATCTGCAGGATGAGTTTGGCTTTGGCGATCTGGCGTTGACCCTGAGTGGCCGGGTCGATCACCACGAGACCTATGGCACCGAGTTCAGCCCCCGTGGTTATGCCCTCTACAGCCTGACGGACAACTGGGTGGTCAAGGGCGGCATTGGCAAGGCGTTCAAGGCGCCGACCATTGCCCAGTCCAACCCGGATTATGCCGTAGCTGCCTGTCGCGGTCGCTGCGCCGTGGTGGGCAACCCGGATCTGAAGCCGGAAACCGCCGTCAGCTACGAGCTGGGCACCGCCTATGATGGTTCGTTCTGGGGCGCCGGGGTTACCGCCTTCCACAACGATATCAAGGACAAGATCCAGAGCGAGGCATGGACCGCCACCTGGCGTCCGGCTGTGATGACCTATCAGAATGTCAGCAAGGCCCGCATCAAGGGGGTGGAGCTGAGCGGCTGGTTTGATATCACCGATGCCCTGACCCTCTCCAGCAACGTCACCCTGATCGACGGGGAGGACAAGACCAGCGGCAAGGATCTCTATCGGACGCCGGAGCATACCGCCAACGCCAAGCTGGGGTGGCAGGTCATCGAGAGCCTGAGTACCCAGCTCGGCTGGAACTACACCGGCAGCCAGATTCTGCCGGTTCCGCGCATGAGCGGCACCACCTATGAGACTACCGCCGGATTCCACACACTGGATATCGGGGCAGTCTGGAACGCCACCCGGGCACTGGAGCTGAAGTTCGGGCTCAACAACCTGACCAATACCAAGCGTGACTGGGTTTCCACCGAGGCCGATCAGATCCTCGACGGGCGCACTGTCTATGCCGGTGTGGCCTACAAGATGTAGTGGCTGAGCGGGAGCCCGCACTGGCGGGCATCCGTTGTTGCCACGGTATCACCTCGGGTGAAGGCTTTTATTTCAACCACATGTATGTCAACAACATGCGCATTGCCACCATAAGGAGTTAAAGGGTGTTTAGAGACCAGACCTCGCTGTTCTGGCTGGGATTTTTCCTCCTGTTCGTACTGCTTTCTCTCTCGCTCGCCACCGGTGCGGGCGTCTATGGTGCCCGCGAGGTGCTTGGCTACCTGATGGGTGACGCGCCTTGGGCGAGTGACGAGAAGCTCGCCATGGTGCTCAAAACCTTGCGACTGCCGCGCACCCTCTGTGCCATGGTGGTCGGCGCCTCTCTCTCTGGCTGCCTCCTTGTTGCAGAGCGCGACCCGCAACCCGCTGGCGGAGCCCGGCCTGCTCGGTGTCAACGCCGGGGCCGTCTTTGCGCTGGTGGTGGGGCTTACCTGGTTCGGGGTGGAGTCCGCCTATGGCTATCTGCTCTGGGCCGGACTTGGCGCACTGCTCGGCAACGTGATTGTGTTGGGGCTCGGCATGATGATTGGCCGCTCCAATCCCCTCAAGCTGATTCTGGTCGGGGTGGCGCTCTCCGCCACCTTCGGCGGTCTCTCCAGCTTTCTGCTGCTCTCCAACAAGATGGTGCTGGAGCAGTACCGCTTCTGGAACCTCGGCTCCCTGTCGGCGGCCAATCTCGATGCCATCGTCGCCGTGCTGCCCTTCGTGCTGGCGGCGTTTGTCATCACCTTGCTGCTCTGTCGCCAGCTGACCCTGATGCAGATGGGGGACAGTCAGGCCCAGGCGCTGGGGATTCGCCCCAACCGGGTGCGAATTGGCGTGCTGCTGGCCGCCACCCTGTTTACCGCCAGTGCCATCGCCATCGCCGGCCCCATCGGCTTTGTCGGCTTTCTGGCCGCCTACTGTGGCCGACTGGTAGAGCCGGTAAAGCTGTCGGTGCAGGTCTGTTTCTCCGCCCTGTTCGGCATTCTGTTTCTGCTGTTGGCCGACATTCTGGCGCGCTGGCTGATCCAGCCGTTCGAGCTGCCCAACGGGGTTATTCTGGCCCTGATTGGTGCGCCAGTACTGATCGCCATTGTTCATCGCGGGGGCTTTCGTACCCTGCTGACCGTCAAGTGAGGGGCTGATGCGCACACCTACCGATATGCTCTGCCTGCGTGCCGGCAACCGCTCTTTGCTGATCCATCTGCCGAGCTGGCGCTGGCTGGCTCTGCTGGCCATGGCGCTGCTAGCGTTGGGTCTGCTGGCCCTGAGCGTTGGCGGCGGCAAGCTCGGCTTTGCCGGGGTGGTCAACACTCTGCTGGGGGAGGGGACGCGGCTTGAGCAGCTCACCCTGTTCAAGATCCGGCTGCCGCGCATCCTTGGGGTGGTGGTGGCGGGGGCGGCCATGGGGCTCTCCGGCTGTCTGGTACAAACTCTGGTGCGCAACCGGCTGGCTACTCCCGACATGGTGGGGGTCAACAACGGCGCCTCTCTGGCCATCATCGTCTTCTCCCTCTACCTGACCGTGGGCAGCTGGCCTTGGTGGGCTGCCCCAATCGGTGCCATCTTCGCGGCGCTGGTGCTCTATGCCCTCTGCCGCAAACCGGGTGAGCAGGGCTATCTGTTCGTGGTGATCGGCATCGGCCTCTCCGAGCTGTTCGAGGCGCTCGGCCAGTTTGTGATGTCCACTCAGGCCCTGCTGCACCTGAGCTCTCTCTATCTGTGGAACATGGGCAGCTTTATCGCCGTGGGTTACAGCACCATCACCCCCATCGCCATCCTGTTGCTGCTGCTCTGCCCGTGGATCGTCTATCTCTCCCGCTCGCTGGCGGTGCTGCGCTTTGGCCCCGAGATGGCCAGAGGGCTTGGCGTCAACGGCGATCGGGTACAACTGGGCATTCTGGCCCAGGCCATTCTGGTGGCGGCGCTCGGCACCGCCATCGGCGGCCCCGTGGTCTTTATCGCCATGGCGGCCCCCATTCTTGCCTCCTGGCTGGTGAAAGACCGGGTGGTGCCGCTCTGGCTGGCAGCACTCAGCGGTGCCCTGCTGCTGCTTGCCAGCGATACCCTGGTCCGGGTGCTGGCCAGCCCTCACGAGGTGGCGACCGGCATCATGACCCGTATTCTCGGCGGCCTGTTGCTGCTGTTTCTTCTTGTTAACGATCGCCAGAGGGCTGACTGATGACGCTCACCGTAAATCGCCTCCATTTCGCCTATCAGCAGACCCCCATTTTGCGGGACATCTCTTTCAGCGTGCCGAGGGGCAAGCTGGTGGGGATCGTCGGCCCCAACGGCTGCGGCAAATCGACCCTGCTCAAGCTGTTATCCGGCCAGATGAAAGCCCAACGCGGCGAGATCCTGCTTAAGGGCAAGCCGCTCGCCAGCTACCCCATGAAGGGGTTGGCGCGGGAGCTCGCCTATCTGCCTCAGCGGCCAACCCTGCCTGCCGGCATTCTGGTGGAGCAGTTGGTGCAGTATGGCCGTCACCCTCATCAGGGCTGGTTCAATCAGTGGGGGGAGGAGGATGCCCGCATGGTGCGTATTGCATGCGAGCGGATGCAGCTTGAAAGCATCTGGCAGCAGAGCGCCGCGTCCCTCTCCGGCGGGCAGGCACAGCGGGCGTGGCTGGCGATGATCCTGGCGCAGGACAGCGACATGGTGCTGCTCGACGAGCCCACCAGTGCCCTCGATATCGGTCACCAGACCGAGGTGATGGAGGCGATCCATCGCATCACTGCCGAGGGCAAAACCGTGCTGCTGGTGATCCACGATCTGGCGATGGCGGCCCGCTACTGTGACGAGTTGATCGCCATCGGCGAGGGGACCATTGCCGCCATGGGCCCGGCCCGGGAGGTGGTGACCAAGGATCTAATCGACCGGCTCTACCAGACCAGTGTCGACATTCTGCATGCCCCCGGCGATGGGGCGCCCATTATCGTGCCCCGTCGTCACGAACATGGCCGAGCCCTGCGTTCGGCGAGTTGAGTCATATGGGCCTGCTCTGTGGGCCCACCGAGTGTATCCTCGCGGCCGATTATCCGGGCCGTGCAACGAGAAGGAGTGAGATGATGAAGCGTTTTGCCGCCCTGGCAGCAGCCATCCTGATGCTGGCCGCGCCGCTGGTTCAGGCGCAGGAGATGCGTGAAGTGACTGATGCGTTTGGCCAGAAGGTGCAGGTGCCAGTCCAGCCAACGCGGGTGGTGGTGCTGAGCGAGCTCGAACTCGACAGCACCCTGACCCTGGGGCTGACCCCCATCGGCGCCGTCAATGGCCGTGGTCAACCCACTTTGCCTCGCTATTTGCTGAACAAGGCGGGCATGGGGATCCAGGTGATCGGCGATCTCGACAGCCCCAATCTGGAGTCGCTGATTGCGCTGGAGCCCGACCTTATCCTGATAGGTCAGACCCGTCCCGAGCTGCTGACCTTGCTGGGGGAGATCGCGCCGACCGTGGTGACCAGCAAGTGGGGTGAGCCGTGGCAGGATAGCTTCCGCCGCACCGCCCACACCCTCAACCGCGACCAGCAAGGGGATACTTTCTTGCTGCAGTATGCCGAGCGGCTGACTCAGGCTCGCAGCAAGCTGGCCAAGCATCAGGGGGAGAGCATCAGCATAGTGCGCTGGAACCCCAAGGGGCCGAGCTTTATGTATCAGGGCACCTTTGCCAGCAGCGTAGTGGAGTCGATGGGGCTGGTGCGTCCGAGCAAGCAGCAGGGGACTGGCGCGCCCCACTCACCGGCGCTCAGTCTGGAGTCCCTCAACCTGCTGGATGCTGACTGGCTGGTGGTCGGCACTCTGAGCGCCAGCGGTGATGCGGTGGATGCCATGCGTCAGGCGGAGCAGACCCCGGCGTTCCAGCAACTGCCGGTGATCAAGGCCAAGCGCTTTGGCGCCGTGGACGGGTCGCTCTGGACCTCCAGCGGCGGCCCGCAGGCGGCTCTCAAGGTGATCGAGGATGTGGAGCAGTTGCTGGAAACCCGCAGCTGAGTGCAATGCGCACCAGAGGTTGACCCAACGAACAGGTTGAGCAAAAGAAGAGGGAGGCTGATGCCTCCCTCTTGCGTTGTCACTGTCTATCGTGACCTTTTCGGCGAGCCAGAGCCGTTTATTGCGGCTGGATGGCTGTCACTGTGAGCTTGCCGCTCTGGCTTTCGGCATGAAAGTGGATAGCATCCCCCACCTTGAGTCCTTTGAGCTGGGCCGGATCTGCCACTCGAAAGACCATGGTCATGGCGGGCATCTTGAGATTCTCGATCGCCTCGTGCTTGATGCCGACTTTGCCGCTCCCCTCATCGAGGCGGGTAATGACCCCCTTGGTCATCACCATTGCGCCCTGTTCGCTCATCTCACCCGTCTGGCTCATATCGTGCCCTTCATGGTGCATCATCTCTTCGGCCTGCAGGCTGGTCTGGGTGGAAAGGCCAAGCAGCAATGTCAGGGTCAGCGTTTTGTAGTTCATGATGGTTTCCTCATCGTTCAGTCAATATGGATCGTGAAATCGGGTTATTCGGATTGCGGGTTCGCGCTCTTGCCAAGGCTTCGGCTGCGCCACAGGTAGTAGGCGGCAGGCAGCACCAGCAGGGTCAGCACCAGCGCGCTCACCATGCCGCCAATCATGGGGGCGGCGATGCGTTGCATCACTTCGGATCCGGTGCCATGGCTCCACATGATGGGCAACAGGCCGGCGATGATGGTGACCACCGTCATCATCTTGGGGCGCAGGCGCAGGGCGGCGCCTTGGATCACCGCCCGGTGCAGGCCCGCCTTGTCCGGCTTGCCGCAGGCAACGAGGTCATCCCAGGCGTGGTTGAGGTAGACCAGCATCAAGACGCCGGTCTCCACCGCCACCCCGGCCAGGGCGATAAAGCCCACCCCGACCGCCACCGAGAGGTTGAAGTCGAGCAGCCAGAGGGTCCAGATCCCGCCCACCACCGCCAGCGGCAAGGTGGTGAGAATGAGCAGCACCTCCTGAACGCGGCGAAACGCCAGATAGAGCAGCAGCACTATGATGGCGATGGTGAGCGGCACCACGTAGGCGAGACGCGCCTTGGCCCGCTCCATGTACTCGTATTGGCCAGACCAGGTGAGGGCGTAGCCCGCTGGCAGCACCAGCTGCTTGCCCACCTCGGCCTTGGCTTCATCGACGAAGGAGCCGATATCGCGGCCGCGAATATCGACGTAGACCCAGCCGTTGAGGCGTGCATTCTCGCTGCGCAGCATGGGGGCCTCGTCGCTGATATAGACCCGGGCAACATCCGCCAGCGCGATACGCGCACCGCTCGGAGTCACCACCGGCAGCAGCTCGAGGCTGGCTACCGAGTCGCGATAGCTCTGGGGGTAGCGCAGGTTGATGGGGTAACGCTCGCGCCCCTCGATGGTCTGGCCCACCTCCATGCCGCCCACCGCGGTGGCGAGCACCGCCTGCACGTCGGCGATGTTGAGGCCGTAGCGGGCCGCTTTCAGCCGGTCGATGTCCACCTTGACATACCGGCCACCGGCCACCCGCTCGGCGTAGACCGATGAGGCGCCCTCCACCTTGCCAACGATCTGCTCAAGCTGTTGGCCGAGCTGCTGGATCACCTTGAGATCCGGCCCCGCTATCTTGATGCCGACCGGGGTCTTGATGCCGGTGGCCAGCATGTCGATGCGGGTCTTGATGGGGGGCACCCAAGCGTTGGTGAGGCCGGGGAAGCGGATAAGGGAGTCGAGCTCTTCTTTCAGTTTCTCCGGGGTCATGCCGGGGCGCCACTGATCGCGGGGCTTGAGCTGGATGCTGGTCTCCATCATCACCAGATCTGCAGGGTCGGTGGCCGATTCGGCGCGCCCTGCCTTGCCGAACACGTTTTGCACCTCGGGCACGGTACGAATGAGCTTGTCGGTCTGCTGCAAAATCTCCCGCGCCTTGCCCACCGAGATATTGGCCGCGGTGGTGGGCATATACATGATGTCCCCCTCATCGAGCGGCGGTATGAACTCGGAGCCCAGATACTTGAGCGGCCAGAAGCCCGCCACCGTCACCACGGCGGCGACAGCCAGGGTGGTTTTCGGACGGGCCAGTACGGCCTTGAGCAGTGGCACATAGCCCTGGCTCAGCCAGCGGTTGAGCGGGTTGGCCTGCTCCGCCAGCACCTTGCCACGGATGAAGTAGCCCATGATCACCGGCACCAGCGTGATGGCGAGCCCGGCAGCGGCGGCCATGGCGTAGGTCTTGGTGAAGGCGAGGGGGTGGAACATCCGCCCCTCCTGCGCCTCCAGCGCAAATACCGGCAGAAAGCTGATGGTGATGATGAGCAGGGAGAAGAAGATGGCGGGCCCCACCTCTATGCTCGCCTCGGTGATGATGCGCCAGCGGTTCTTGTCGGTGAGCGCTTCCCGCTCCATGTGTTTGTGGACGTTCTCGATCATCACGATGGCGCCATCCACCATGGCGCCGATGGCGATGGCGATGCCCCCGAGCGACATGATGTTGGCGTTGATCCCCTGCAGGTGCATGACGATAAAGGCCACCAGAATGGCGATGGGCAGGGTGATGACCACCACCAGTGACGAGCGCAGGTGGAACAGGAAGGCCAGACACACCAGCACCACCACGGCGAACTCCTCCAGCAGCTTGCCGGAGAGGTTGTCGATGGCGCGCTGGATAAGGTCGGATCGGTCGTAGACGGTGACGATCTCTACTCCTTCCGGCAGGCTACTCTTGAGCTCCGCCAGCCGTGCCTTGACCCCGTCGATGGTGTGCTGGGCATTCTCGCCGTAGCGCATGACGATGATGCCGCCCACCACTTCCCCTTCGCCGTTGAGCTCGGCAATGCCGCGCCGCATCTGGGGGCCGGTGACCACATCCGCCACATCCCCTAGCAGCAGCGGGGCGCCGCGTACCGTGGTGCCGAGCGGGATCTGCTTCAGATCCTCGACGCTTTTCAGATAGCCGTTGGAGCGCACCATGTACTCCGCTTCCGCCATCTCGATGACGGAGGCGCCTGTCTCCTGATTACCCTGCTTGATGGCGGTCTCGATAAGAGAGAGCGGAATGCCGTAGGCGCGCAGCTTGTCCGGATCGACCCGTACCTGATACTGGCGCACCATGCCGCCGACTGTGGCAACTTCGGAGACCCCATCCACCGTCTGCAACTCGTACTTGAGGAACCAGTTTTGCAGGGAGGTGAGCTGGCTGAGGTCATGCTTGCCGGTTTTGTCCACCAGCGCGTACTGATAGACCCAGCCCACCCCGGTGGCGTCCGGGCCGAGCTGGGGGCGGGCGGAGGCGGGCAGGTTGGGGGCCACCTGACTCAAATACTCCAGCACCCGGGCTCGGGCCCAGTAGAGGTCGGTGTTGTCGTCAAACAGCACATAGACGAAGGAGTCGCCGAAGAAGGAGTAGCCGCGCACCGTAGTGGCCCCCGGTACCGCCAGCATGGCGGTGGTGAGCGGGTAGGTGACCTGATCCTCCACCACCTGGGGCGCCTGGCCCGGATAGGCGGTTTTGATGATCACCTGCACATCGGAGAGATCCGGCAGGGCATCCACCGGGGTCTGTTTGACCGACCAGAGCCCCCAGGCGGTGAGCATGAGGGTCAATAACAGCACCAGAAAGCGGTTGCCGATGGACCAGCGAATAATCGAGGGGATCATGATTGAACTCCTTTCTCACCAAGTAGAGAGAGCGGAGAGCGGTTGCCTGCTAGGCAGCGAATGATGGCAGGGATCATGACTTCTTCTCCATCTCGGGCATCGCCATCTGATGCTGGCTATGGTCCATGCCTTCCATCTCCTCCGACGCCGGTGCTGCGGCCTCGTCGTTGGCCGGGGCGCTCTCCTGGTGGATGGTGGTGATGCGGTACTCATCCCCATCCTGCATCACCTGCAGATGGAGGGTCTGCCCCTCGGCCAGCTGGCTGATGTCGACCCCTTCGGCGACGGTGAATTCCATCTCCATGGCGGGCCACTGCCACTCGGGGATGGGCTGGTGGGAGACCATCAGGGTGCGGTTGGCCAGATCGATGCTTTCAACCTCGCCCTGGGTCCACACCTGGGCGGGGCGCACTGCAGTCATACGCTGGAAGTCTGAATCGATGGCCGACTCGGAGTCGAGCAGGAACTGGGCCGAGCTGACTATGCTGTCACCCGCTTCCACCCCTGCCTTGATGGCAACCTTGTCGCCAAACTGGGGGCCGAGAGTGACGGCGACCGACTTGAAGTTGCCATCCCCCAACGCCAGCACCAGCCGATCCTGACTACCGGTGCGGATCACCGCTTCGCTCGGCACCACCAATTGCGGCTCTCCCTGCCCGGTGCGAATGCTCACCTTGGCAAACATGTTGGGTTTCAAAAACTCGTCCGGGTTGTCAAAGCGCAGCCGCACCTTGAGGGTGCGAGTAGCGGCATCGAGGGTCGGATAGAGGTAATCCACCTTACCTTGCCAGCTGCGGCCGGGGGCATAGTCGAGAGTCATGGTGACCGGATCCCCCACCTTCAGCTGGGCGGCTTGACGCTCGAACACCTCGGCACTCACCCACACCTGCTTGAGGGTGCTGATGTTAAAGAGCGCTGCGGCGGGCTCCACATACTGGCCTTCGCGCACTTTCAGTTCGGAGACATAACCGCTGCTGGGGGCATAGATACGCACCGTCTCCTGCACCTGACGGGTGCGTTTGAGGGCTGAGATTTGATCTGCCGGTACCTGCAGGGACTTGAGCTTGCCCTCGGCGGCGCGCAGCAGCAGTGGGTTGGCGGTGTTGAGAGCGAGCAGGTATTCGTGCTGGGCGTTGACCAGATCCGGCGCGTAGAGCTCGTAAATAAGGCTCCCCTTGCTCACCTGCTGCCCCTCGCTCTTGATGGCGAGGGTGCGGATCCAGCCCGCCATGCGGGCGTTGATCGCCTCCAGCCGATCCTCGTCATACCCGACATAGCCCACCGTCTCGATCTGCTGGTGGATAGGCAGTCGCTCGACCTTAGCCAGCCGCACCCCCAGGTTCTGCTGGATCTCGGGGCTGATGGTGACGGTGCCTGGTGAGCCGTTTTTTTGTTCCTCATAGACGGGGATAAAGTCCATCCCCATGTTGTCCTTGGCCGGGCCGTCGCGCTTGTCGCGGGGATCCATGGGGTTGACCCAGTAAAGGGGCGTCTTCTCTTTGGCGCTTGCGCCATCGGAGGTCTGTTTGGCGGCCCAGTAGCCGCCACCAGCGCCAAGGGCAAGTAGCAGGGCCGACATCAGGACGGTCTTGTTCATGACTGGCCTCCGGCGCGGGTCTGCATGCAGAAAGTGCAGGAGGATAAGGCGCCCGCAAAGGCAGCAACCTTGGACGGTGAAAAGTGGGCTGGTGACATAATTCGTCTTCTCTTTTGCAGGCCGCCGGTCGGGTGAGGTGCAAGGCATCACCCAAGGGGCTGGCGGCAAACGGGGCGCAGCTGTATCAGTGCGCACGGCTCCCTGTGAGCGGACCGGTTTGGCCGGGGCACAGGGTCAGGCAAGGCGGCAGGAAACGGGCAAGTTAAAGCTTGCCTGTGCCGCAAGAGAAGGACTTTCTAGTGGCGTAACACCGACAGCATCAGATGTCGGCGCGGCCAGGAGGGAGGGTGAGCACCGCGCGATCGCAGGAAGGGATCCCGCAACCAGTTATCAAGCAGTGACGCTGCGACGTTGTTGCCAAGTAGCAAGGGAAAGAGCAGCAGAGCGACCAGTACCCCAAGCAGAGTCATCGCGCCGAAGGAGGGGGCATTGATGCCGGTCTGCATCTGGCACTCATCGCCCATGGCTGACCTCTCGTCTCCCTGATGGCAGGAGAGGGGCATGGCATCGCCCGGGTGATCCATCGCGGGCATTGCATGAGAGATATCGCCATCCGCCATCGCCATGGATGAATCGAACATCACCATCGATTGGGCGCTGCTTGGGGTCGGCTCGGAGGAGAGGGGAGAACCATGCCAGCTGATGCAGAGAGTCAGATTGCAGACGAGCAGCAGCGCCAGCAATAGCCGGGCCAGAGCAACAGAGGGCAATCTTGCAGCAAGCTGGGTGAGTGACAATCCGGGCATCCTTCGGGAACAAGTTGCCAAACTCTAAACCTTGCTCGCAGGAGAAGGTCAAGGCTTCTGCTGGCGCTGCTGTTGCAGGTAGAGGTCACTGTACTTTTCCAGCAACTGGTCTATCCATTGACTCATGCCGGGCGTTTGCAACATGGGCTCCAGTTGTTCGAGGGTGTCAAGATGGGGGGATTGCAGTGAAACAGAAATATAGAGCTCACCGCGCTGCAGTGGCCACTGCAGATCAGCCAGCCCGCTGTCCGGGTAATTGTCGCTCAGAAACAGGCGACCGGAAGAGCGGCCATAAGGAACGAAGTCGACCCGGTCACTGGCCAGCAGGCCAAATACCTGCTTGAGGGAGTTGACCCTGTAGATGCGGGTATTCTCTTGCAAAAAACCATCCATCTCGCTGCCAAGGCTGACGCCTATCATCATTGCGCCCCGCAGTCCGGTCAGGTCCTCCCGTCGTTGCAGCAAGCGGCTGCCGGGTTGGCGCACGAATACCGCCATGTCATTGATGGCCATGGGGGTTCGGGTAAAGCGGGAGTAGTGCGCTCTCTCTTCGTTGCGCAGCGCACAGATATTGATGTCGACCTCTCCTTTCGCCACTTTCTGCTGACAGCGGGCCCAGGGGCCCACATAGGAGAGATCCACATTGAAACCCAACCGTTGATAGAGGGTACTGACGACTTCGGCACAAACGCCGATGATCTTGCCATCGCTCAGCCAGTTCCAGGGGGGATAATCGTGATGACCACAGGCGGAGAGGGTAGTGGTCGTCAAGGTTGTCGCGAGCCAGAGCTGAGCCAGCATATCCGGATCCTGTGCAAAAAAGTCTCGATGTGTGTCATTGAAGCACACCGCAGACAAAAAAATACCCCCGCACGGGCGGGGGTAGTTTGTTATCGGTGGAACGCCTAGGTAGAGCGTTGCTGCTTGGCGCGCTTTTCCGATCCTCTCATGATGAGGCGGAAGAAGAGCGGGATAAAGAAGATGGCGATAAAGGTGGCGGCCAGCATGCCGCCGATGACCGGCCAGCCGAGGGCGTGACGGCTTGCCGCGCCGGCCCCGCTGGAGGTGACCAGCGGCACACAGCCGAGGATGAAGGCGAGCGAGGTCATCACGATGGGACGGAAACGCAGGCGCGCCGCCTCCAGTGCCGACTCGATGAGGCTCATTCCCTCTTCGTGCTTCATCACCGCGAACTCCACGATCAGGATGGCGTTCTTGGCGGCAAGGCCGACCAGGGTCACCAGCCCGATCTGGAAGTAGACGTTGTTGGTCAGCCCCACCAGCCAGGTGGCGAGCAGGGCGCCAAACAGGGCGAACGGTACCGCGGTGATCACCGCAAACGGCAGGCTCCAGCGTTCATACTGGGCGGCCAGAATGAGGAAGATCATCACGATACCGAAACCAAAGGCCATGCCTGCGCTGCCTGCGGCCGCTTTCTCCTGATAGGCAGAGCCGGTCCACTCCAGCTTGGCGTCGTTGCCAAGAGCCTCATTGGCGACCTCTTCCAGCGCGGCGATGGCTTGACCCGAGCTGTAGCCCGGGGCGGGCTGGGCCATGATCTTGGCGGCCTGGAAGATGTTGAAGCGTTCGACCAGTTCGGGGCCGGTGGCATCACGCACCGTCACCAGACTGCTGAGCGGGATCATCTCCCCCTTGTCGGAGCGGACATAGACGTTGCGGATGTCGCTCTTCTTGGCGCGATAGTCTGCCTCGGATTGCAACTGCACCCGGTAGGTACGGCCGAACTGGTTGAAGTCGTTGACATAGACCTGGCCGAAGGTGGCCTGCATGGTGTCGAACACCGCGTTGATCGGCAGCCCAAGCGCCTTGGCTTTTTCGCGATCCAGGTCGAGATAGACCTGCGGCACGTTGGCGCGGTAGGTGCTGGTGACGCTGGCAAACTCCGGGCGCGCCTTGGCCGCGTCGAGGAAGCGTTGCACTTCGCCGGAGAAGGCCTGGGCGTTGCCGGTGCCACGGTTTTGCAGATAGGCCTCAAGGCCACCTGTGGTGGACATCCCCTGAATGGGAGGCGGGTTGAAGGAGGCGACAAAGCCATCCGCCAGCCCCATCAGGCTCAAGCCCTGGAAGGTCTTGGCCAGCGAGAAGGAGTCCTGTCCGACCCCCTGACGCTCGCTCCAGTCCTTCAGGGTAATGAAGGTCATGCCGCTGTTGCTGATGATGGCATTGGAGAGAATGTCAAAGCCCGAGAAGGTGATCACATCTTTCACATGGGGGTTGGCCATGGCGATCTTGTCGAACTGATCCGCCACCGCCTGGGTCCGGCTCATCGCGGCGGCATCCGGCAGCATGACGGCGGAGATGAGGTAGCCCTGATCTTCGTTCGGTACCAGTTCGCCCGGCACTTTCAGGAAGAGGCCGTAGATGGAGAGGATCAGCACGGCGATAATGGCAAAGGCGACCCCCACCCGACGGTTGAGGAAGGCCACACCCCGCACATAGCCGCGGGTCAGCTGGTCAAATTTTTCGTTGAACCAGACGAAGAAGCGGGCCGGTTTGTGATGTCCCTCCTTGAGCAACACGGCACAGAGGGCCGGAGAGAGAGTCAGTGCCACCAGACCTGAGATGGCGACCGAGACCGCGACCGTGATGGCGAACTGTTTGTACATCACCCCCGTCATGCCGCCCATAAAGGCGACCGGCAGGAATACGGCGCAGAGCACCAGCACGATGGCGACCACCGGACCGGAGACCTCCTGCATGGCGAGGATGGCAGCCTCCTTGGCGGAGCACTTCTTCTCCTGCATGATCCGCTCGACGTTCTCGAGCACCACGATGGCGTCATCCACCACGATGCCGATGGCAAGCACCATGCCGAACAGGGTCAGCAGGTTGATGGAGAAACCGAGCACCAGCATGCCGGCGAAGGTCCCGATGAGCGACACCGGCACCGCGATACAGGGGATCAGGGTGGCGCGGAAGTTCTGCAGGAACAGATAGACCACCACGAACACCAGCACGATCGCCTCGAACAGGGTGTGTACCACCTCTTCGATGGAGATCTTCACGAACTCGGTGGTGTCGTAGGGGATCTGGTACTCGATATCCTGCGGGAAGCGCTCCTTGAGTCGCTCCATGGTGGCATGTACCGCATCGGCAACCGCGACGGCGTTGGCGCCCGGTTGCAGATAGGTGGCAATACCGATGGCCGGTTTGCCGTTGGCGCGGGCGACCAGGTCATAATCCTTGCCCCCCAGCTCGACCCGGGCGACATCGCGGACCCGGATCTTGGAGCCATCGGGCATGGAGCGGACGATGATGTTCTGGAACTCCTTCACATCCTCAAGGCGCCCCTTGGTCTGCACCGTGTAGGTGAAGTCGATGGGTGCCGTGGTGGGTTGGGCTCCGATCTTGCCCGCCGCGAACTGGGTGTTCTGTTCTCGAATGGCGCCAATCACGTCGCTCGGGGTGAGCTCGAGCTGGGCCAGTCGATCCGGCCGCAGCCAGATACGCATCGCATAGTCGGTACCGCCAAACAAGGTGGTATCACCGATGCCGGGAATCCGCTTGAGCTCGTCGATGATGTTGAGCAGGGCGTAGTTCGACAGATAGGTGGTATCAAACGAGCCGTTTGGTGACTGGAGGGTGACCACCTGCAGGATGGAGGTCGATTTCTTCTTGACTGTCACCCCCTGTTTTTTCACCTCTTCCGGCAGCTGGGCCATGGCGGCCGAGACCCGGTTGTTGACGTTGATGGTGGCCTGATCCGGATCTGTGCCGATCTCGAAGTAGACGTTGAGGTTCATCTGGCCGTTGGAGGCTGACCCCGATTGCATGTAGATCATCCGCTCGACGCCGTTGATCTGCTGCTCTAGCGGCGCTGCCACGGTCTGGGAGATCACCTCTGGGGTTGCGCCCGGATAAAACGCCGTGACCGAGACCACAGGCGGGGTGATCTGGGGATATTGCTCGATGGGGAGCGCCCGCATCGCCGCCAAACCGCCCAGCACGATAATGATCGAAATCACGCTGGCGAAGATGGGGCGTTCTATGAAGAACTTGGAAAACATACGGGCTCCTTACTTGGCCGCAGACTGGCTGACCACCTTGCCGGTGATCGCCTTCATCTCGTCGGCAGAGACAGGTTTTACCACGGCGCCGGGGCGAGCCTTCATCAAGCCTTCGACGATATAGCGCTCACCAGCCTGCAGGCCGCTCTCGATCAGCACGCCGGAGTCGACTGCCGCGCCCAGGGTCACCGGACGGGGCACCACCTTGTTGTCGGCATCGACCACCATCACCATGCGGTCAGCCTGGGACTGGACGATGGCGCGCGGCGGCACCACGATGGCGTTTTTGCGCAGGCCCAGATCGATGGTCATGCGGACAAACTGGCCGGGCAGTAGTACGCCGTCCTTGTTGTCGAAGATGGCACGGGCACGGATGGTGCCGGTCTGGGGATCGACCCGGTTGTCGGAGAAGTTGAGCTTGCCCGCCTCCGGGTAGAGGGAGCCATCGGCCAGACGGATATGGGTGCGCCAGGTGGTGGCATCCTTCGCCTCAATCACCCCTTTCTTTACCGAGTTTTCGAAGTTGAGGCGATCCTGCTCCGAGTAGGAGAAGTTGACGTAGAGCGGATCAAACTGGGTGATGGTAGTGAGCAGGCCGTTGTCGCCGCTGGTGGAGATAAGGCTCCCCTCGGACTGGGAGCTCTTGCTCGCCATGCCGTTGATGGGGGCGGTCACCTGGGTGTAGCTGAGGTTGAGCTCCGCCTCTTTCACCTTGGCCTGAGCGGCCTGATGGCTGGCGATGGCCGCTTCATAGTTGGCGATGGTGTCGTCATAGTCCTTGCGACTCACCACCTGACGCTTGAAGAGGGGAATGATGCGATCCCGATCGGCACGGGCCTTGTTTAGACGGGCCTGCTCCTGAGCCAAAGTCCCTTTGGCCTGCTCCAGCGCCACCTTGTAGGGCTCAGGGTCAATCAAAAACAGCTCCTGACCGGCGTTAACCGGCTGGCCTTCCACATAAGTGCGCTTGAGCAGGATGCCACTGACCCGGGAGCGCACATCGATCTCGCGAAAACCGGCGGTCTCTCCCACCATCTCGGTGGTGAGCGGCACATCGGTCAGCTTGACCTCGGCGACCACCACAGGGACGGCGGGCATGCTCTGTGCCGTCTGGGTCGTCTCGCCGCCACAGGCGCTCAGACCACTGATCAGCGCCAGGGTCAGCAAGCTGCGTTTGTAAACCTCTCTTCCGGCATTGGGCACCTTCATCATCACACTCCTGTTGGATCGATTTCGGCTGCTGCGTTCAGCATGTTTCTCCATATACATCATTAACTTCATGATTAAAAAAACAACTTATTTATGATTGGAATGGGAGATGATAGGGCGGCAACCTTGAACACAACCTTCTCAAAGTGGCAATTAGGGTTGCCGATTGACGAAAAAAGTCTGACTTTTCCGATTTGGGCGGGACTCATCGGGAATGTTCAGCCCGGGCCATGGCAGCCAACAGCAAGGCACTGCTCTTCTCGTCTTGGTGATAGCCATTGAGGGCAGAAAGTCGCTCGCAGGTGTGGCCGTGGCCAACCAGACGCCCTGCTTTCAGCTCGATCAGGGTAGTGAAGTTGCGTCTGACAAATTCGGCGTCGTGACTGATGGCCACTATGGTGGTGCCCTTCGCTCGCTCGCTGGCCAGCCAGCGTTCCAGAATGGCCAGCCAGCGGGGATCGAAATCCCGGCTCGGTTCGTCGAGCAGCAGCAAGGCGGGCTGCATGGCATGGAGGCAGGCCACCGCCACCATACGCCGCTGACCGGTATCGAGATCGAGTGGATGGGAGGCCGCCCACTTTGTCAGCTCGCACTCTTCCAGAGCTGTGGCGACCCGCAGCCGGATCTCCTCGCGCGGCAGTTTCTGCAGGCGCAGGCCAAAGGCGATTTCATCCTCGACCCGACTGTGAAACAGCTGACGCTCAGACTCCTGAAACAGAAAGCCGATTTGACTGGCACGGGCCAGTGCCCGCAGCTTGCAGAGCGCCTGCTGTTGCCAGCTAACCGTGCCCGAGGTGGGGGCCAGCAGACCCGCCGCCAGTCGCAGCAGGGTTGACTTGCCTGCGCCGTTATCCCCGACGATGGCGACCTGCTCCCCACTGGCAATCTGCAATGTGATGTCGTGCAGGCAGGGATTGTCCGGTGCCCATGAGAAGCAGAGGTGGTCAAAGCTCAGCATAAAACTCCCGCAACATGGCCAAGGGGTAGGGGTGATGGCGCGGGTCGCGCACCTGTAGCGTCTCGCGCAGGGAGTCCGGCAGGATCACCCGTCCGGGCAAATGGGGCAGCACCTCGCCCAGCTCACCGCAGGCCAGTTGGCGGCCATGGTCGAGCAGCAGGAATCGCTCGCAGAAGTGAGCGGCCGGAAAAAGCCGCTGTTCCAGCAAGATGACGCTGCAGCCGCTTTCCTCGCTGTAGCGGCGGATCTGGCGCAGCATGGTTTGGGTTGCCGCCGGGGTCAGACGGCTAAAGGCCTGATCGAGGATCAACAGCTTGGGATCCATCGCCAGGGCACAGGCCAGCACCACGCGCTGTGCCTCTCCTCCCGACAGGTCGAGGGGATGGCGGGCTGTCAGCGCCTCGCAGTGACAGAGCACCATGGCATCGGATACCCGCCGGCTGACCTCATCGGGCTGCAACCCGAGATTGGCCGGGCCAAAGGCCACCTCATCGGCGACCGAAAAGCAGCAGCCGGATAATTGCAGGTAGGGAGATTGCTGTACCCACTGACGCACAGCCGCATGGTGATTGAGCTGGCCGCTATCATGGGGCTGCCCGAGAATGACGCCCTCTCCCGTCAGCGTGTCGAGGTGCAGCTGGGACCAGCCTCCCGCCAGCAGCTGGGCCAGCAGGGATTTGCCTGCTCCATTGCCACCCAGGATGGCCAGCCATTCGCCCTCTTTCAGCTCGATATCGAGTGGGCCCAGTTGAAAGTGGTCAGGGTGGGCCGTATGGCCGATGGCCAACCCTTGCAGCGAGATCATGGCCACCACCTCCAGACAATCTCCAGCACTACCAGCAACAGCAGCAGATAGCGCAGTAGCGGCTCATAACGTTGCTGCGGGATCTCCGTCATGCGGGTGCGAGTTGGCTGGCTGCGAAAGCCGCGCAGATCCAGCGCCATGCTGCGGGTGGCCAGCTCGCTCAATGCCTGTCCGACCAGCGGCGAGAGCAGCGGGAGCGTGGCCTTGAGCCGGGACAGCGGATTGCCGTCAAAGGGCACGCCGCGGGCTAGCTGGGCCTCCCTGATAGCGCGCAGCTGGTGGCCAAGCTGCTCCTTGAGCAGCAGCGGGCCGCAGCAGAGGTAGGAGAGGGCGATGGGCAGCCGGCTGGCAAAGAGCGCATGAACAAACCGCTCGGTCGAGACCGCCCAGAGCCAGAGTTGGGCGCTGGCCAGACAGGCGAGCAGCCGGCACCAGAAGGGCAGAATGGGAAACGCTTCGCTGGCTGGAACCGCTGGCATGCCGAGCAGGATCCGCAACCAGGGGCCGTGCACCAGATAGAGCCCCAGCCCCAGCGGCAGCATTACCGCCAGCACCAGCTTGAGCCGGGCGCGGGCACCCGGCAGCAGCACCAGAACAAGTAGCGGCAGCAGGCTCCAGCCCCAGAGCCAGGGGGGCGGCAGCACGCTGGCCGTGACCGAAAACCAGAGCCAGAGTGCGAGGGAGGTAAACGGGTGCATCAGCGCACGGCGGCCATCTGCGGGAAGTGGCGCAGGGTGCGCTGCGGCAGGCGGCGTACCAGACCCCAGGCGATCAGCACGGTCAGCAGTTTATCCAGCAGGTTGGTACCCAGCACGGTGACGGCGACCGACTCCTGCAGATCGCTCCCCATGGCGTGCAGGTAGGCAACCACGAAATCAGCACCGCTGCCGGTGGCGCCACCAAACAGGTAGGAGCGGATAGGAATGGCCACCAGGGTGAGCGCCAGGGTGATCACCACGCTGCTCACTACCACCTTGGGCAGATTGTTGAACCAGCCGGCCCGTGCCAGCAGACCGGCACTGAGGCCAATCATCATGGCGACCGGGGCAAAGGCCGTGGCGATGGGGCCGGTGAGCAGTCCCCACAGCAGGTTGGTGAGCAGACCGGTGGCGACTGCCATCCAGGGGCCCGCCAGAATGGCGCAGAGCACAGTCCCGATGGAGTCGAGGAAGATGGGCAGCTTGAGCATGGAAGCGGCCTGTCCCGCCACCATGTTGATGGCGATGCAGATGACCATAAAAGCTAGGTTGTAGCTGGAGAGTTTACTGACGGACATAGTGATCCTCACAAGGTTCTGGGGGTAATGAGCAGCTCTTCATAACCGGATTGGGGGCAGGGGGCACGGCCAAAACGGTACGCCTCCAGCTCTCCGACTACCAGTTCGAGGGTGGTGCGCACCCGGCAACCGGGCAGCACGTGGCCGCCGCGCATCAATCCCTGTTTGTCAGAGATGGAGAGATGCAGGTGTTCGCACTCCGGATCCAGGGTGCCGCCAAGGGCGATCACCTCGAAGGCCCCCTCCAGCAGGGTGCCATCGGGCTGGGCGGCATAGCGCAGGTTGGCGTGGGTCAGGCTGCCGACCGCCCCGGTGATCCAGGCCGCCTGCAGGCCGTGTCGGGCCATTTGGGTGCGCAATCCGGCGATAAGATCCTCCCCCGGCAGCAGGCGCAGGGCCAGAAAACGGGCGGGGGAGAGAGGAAGGTGAGTTGGGGTCACTGCTGGCACTCCTTGCTGCAAAAAGAAGGTGCCCTGAGGCACCTTGTCTGGATAGGCTGTTTACGCCCTTTTATCGCAGGCAACCGCGAGCCACTTCACAGATTGGCGATATCATTGCGGCATCCGGCGCTACATCAGGCGAAGCAGGCCCAGATGGGGGCGTGGTCGGAGGGTTTCTCGATGCCGCGCAGCTCGTAGTCGATACCGGTCTCGGTCACCTTGTCCTTGAGGGCGTCGGAGGCCATGATGAGGTCGATGCGCAGGCCGCGGTTCTCGTCAAAGCCCTTGGAGCGGTAGTCAAACCAGGAGAAACGCTCGCACTCGGTGGGGTTGGTGGCGCGGAAGGTGTCGGTGAGGCCAAACCCTTTCAGCCGCTCCATCCATTCGCGCTCGATGGGCAGGAAGGAGCACTTGCCATCCCGCAGCCAGCGTTTGCGGTTCGCCTCGCCGATGCCGATGTCGAGATCGGTGGGGGAGATATTCATATCCCCGATCAGCACCAGCTGCTCGTCCGGGGTGTGGTTGGTCTCGAGGTAGTGCTGCAGATCCTCGTAGAACTTCTGCTTGGCCGGGAACTTGGTCTCGTGATCCTGACTTTCACCCTGCGGGAAGTAGCCGTTCATCACCTTGATGAGAGAGCCGTCTTCACGTTCGAAGGTGGCCATGATCATCCGGCGCTGGGCCTCTTCATTATCGGTGGGGAAGCCTTTCTCCACCTTGACCGGCTTCTGCTTGCTCATGATGGCCACCCCGTAGTGGGCCTTCTGGCCGTGAAACTCCACGTGATAGCCCATGGCCTCCACATCGGCCAGCGGGAAGGCTTCATCGTGCACCTTGATCTCTTGCAGGCCGATTACATCGGGTTGGTGCTTGTCGATGATGGCTTGCAGCTGGTGCAGACGGGCGCGCAGGCCGTTGATATTGAAAGAGATGATCTTCATGTCCGGGATGCTCATGTCATTTTTATAAGTGGCTATTGGACTAGGAATCGGCGGTGGATGCAAGTTTGGCGCGGGCCTGCGTCAGTGGCAGGCACCGCGGGGTGGGCAGAGGTGTCAGCGGGTCATCTTTTTGACGAATACCACCACAAACAGCGCCAGCGTAAAGCTGCCGGTGAAGGCCTCGAAGGCGGCGAAGATCCTGGAGAGACCGACCGGAGTGAAGTCGCCGTACCCCAATGTGGTGAAGGTGACCACGCTGTAGTAGAGGCATTCGAGCAGGAAGATGGCATTTTGCTCGAGAGGGGCACCGGGCTGGTAGATGAGGTGCTCGCCCTGAAAATGCAGTCCGCAGAAGAAGTAAAAAATGCTGCAGATAAAGATGAGCAGCAACGAGAAGAGCACCACCCGCATCGGGGCCTCGCCATAGCCGCAGAAGAGATCGACCACCCAGGAGGTAAAACGCTGGGTCGACCAGAACGGCAGTTGCAGGCGGCGCATGGTGAGCTCCTGCTGGATATAGTTGCCGGACATGGTGAAGATCCCCTGCGCCTCGGAGGCTTTGCGCAGATCCCGGTAGGTCTCTTCCGCCTCCTTGAACCAGATTCGCGCCTGTTTGGGATCCCGTTCGCGGCGCCCCTTGCGATCCTGCATCACCCGTTTGCCGGTCTGCATGTTGTCGAGCCGGGTGTTGTGCCAGCGGATGCCGAGCAGGTTGACGTCATCGAGGGTAGCGCACTGGAGGTTGGCATCACTGAGATCGGCTTTCATCAGGCTGCCGCCCTTCATGCGCAGGCCGTAGAGGTGACCACCGCGCAGGTTGGCGCGATAGAGGTTGCACTGCTCCAGCAAAAATCCCTGATCGGACTCCTTGTTGACCAGATTGAGGCCCGCCAGATTGGCCCGTGACAGCTGCAGGCCGTGGCAGAGTCCGCCAGCGCGAACGTACTGTTCAAGCGCCTCGGCGCTGCGGGCTTCCTGATGGGTATGGTGGGGATCATGCCAGTGGCAGAGATCGTGCTCGCCAGCCTCTTCACTGCAGTGGCGGCCATCGGCCACCAGATAACGACACATCGCCATCTTCGTTTCCCTCGCATTGCCGAACTGGTTTCAGCATAGGCGGGGAAAGGGGGGCGCGGCGGCGTCTTAGCTGAACTGGTTGAACTCCTGACGCAGCTTGCGAAAACGCTCCTGCTGGGCCGGGTTGAGGGGGATACCGTCGAGCACGTCCAGGGTGTCCTTGCACTCGGCACCAAATTCCGGACTCTTGCGGTTTTTCTGCATCAGTTGCAGCAGCACCTGGATCTTGTTGAGAGCCGCACCGGTATTGGCGGGGGCGCGGCGCAGGGCCTCGCGGAAATGGCCTAGGGCCTGCTCCAGCTCGCCGCTCTGATAGGCCTTGATCCCCAGATCGTTGAGCTGCTGGTAGCGCTGACGCCGCTCCAGCACCGTCTTGTCATCCCGGGTTGCCTGAATGCAGGTGGTGAGCAGCCGATCTTCGTCCTCCGCCAGCAGCCCTTGCAGGCTTTCGGCATATTCGAACTCGCCGAGCTGATAGAGGGCTAGGATGGTTTCGCCAAGCAGGGCGGGGGGCATGGTGGCAGGCTCATCGAGCCAGTTCTGGTTGGCGCGATAGAGCATCTTCTTGCCCTTGAGCAGCTCCCCCAGCGCAATCTGCACCCGGGCCTGACAGATCTGCTCGAATACCGGGTAGTTGAACTCCGACATCATCAGCGAATCGCGGATGCGCGACAGGGCTGAATTGACCTGCTTTTGCAGGTTGGCGATGTGGTAGCTGTCGTTGCTATTGAGGGCGTAGAGGGTCAGGGTCTGGATATAGGCCCCCAGATAATGGGGCGTGCGGTGAATGGAGTTGCGCGACAGGTCGATCAGCGACATCAGCACATCCTTGGCCTGGGCGTAGTCGTGGCGCTGCAGGCACACCTCCGCCAGCCGGCGGGAGAGTTGCACCGACTGGGGGGAGATATCCACCGCCCGTCTGAGCTCCTGCTGCGCCTGCTCGTCATTGCCAAGGGCCAGCAGGGATTCTGCCAGCCAGAGGTGGGCCTCCACCATCAGCGGGGTATTTTTGAGGGTCGCCTGCAGATGGCTGACCGCCTCTTCGTGGAGCCCCAGGGTGTTGCAGGCCTTGCCCAGCGTCAGGCGGGCCCAGCTGTTCTCCTGCCCGGCCAGCAGCTGGCGCATTAAAGAGCGCGCCTCCTGCGCCTGACCCAGCTTGAGGTGGGTATCGGCCTGCAGGCAGCGGCAGTAGTTGGCAAAACGGGGCACCGCATCGGCCCGCTCGGCACAGGCGGTAATGAGGGCTGCCAGATTGTCATCAGCCAGCGCGGTAAAGACGCTGGCCAGGGCGTTGCGCCGGGCGAGGGCACGCTTCAAGCGAAACGAGAACTGCTCCTGAGAGAAGGGCTTCATCAGGTATTCGTCGGGCTCGGCTTCCAGTGCGCTCAGTACCATGGCGCGGGAGCTGTCGCCACTCACCATGATCACCACGCTTTGGGGCGGGATCAGGTCTTTGTCGCGCAGGCTCTCGAGCAACTGGCGGCCATTCTCGCCAACCCCGAGATCGTAATCGATGAGATAGATGTCGAAACTGCCCTTCTGGCAGCGGCGCCGCGCATCCTCGGCGGTATTGGAGTAGGTAATGTTGCTGATACCCAGATTGAGCAGCATCGCCTTCATCATCACCTGAAACGAGCGCTGCTCATTGACCATCAGAATGCGTTGTGGCTTGGCTGGGCTCTTTTTTTCTGGCTCTTGTTCAGGTGTGTGCATCTGTCTGGGTCGAGGCGCTGCGGGCTGATGGGAGAAAGTGTGCCACCAAAGCGCCCGAAGAGGCAATTGGCCAAGTTGTCGATTGCGAACCATCTCCGTTTGTCCGCCTTTTGCCCGCGATGAGTGAAAGAAAAAGGCCCTATTGCCAGGGCCTTGAACTCACCGTTTTTTCTCTGCCAGATAGGGAGCAAATTGCGGCGTGTACTCGGCCTTGAACCCCTGTTCGGTCTTGATGATGAGATAGACCGCCAGCTGGTGCTGTTTGGCAAATGCCATCCCCGCTTCAGGCCCCATCACCATCAGCGCGGTATCGAGGGCATCGGCCTCCAGTGCGGTCGGGGTGATGACGCTGGCGGAGACCAGCTTGTGGGTGACCGGCTGGCCGGTGGCGGGGTCGATGATATGGGAGTAACGCTGGCCATCCAGCTCGTAGTAGTTGCGATAGCTGCCCGCGGTGCTGAGCGCCATGCCGTTGGGGATGACGATATCGGAAAACGCCCCCGGCTGATCGGAGGGTTCGACGATGGCCACTTTCCATGGCGAGCTCTTGCTGTTGTTGCCCTTACTGCGCACCGCACCGGCCACTTCGATCAGGTAGTTGTGTACCCCCTTGCCTTCGAGCAGGGCGGCGATTTCATCCGATGCCGCCCCTTCGCCGAGAGTAGAGAGGTCGAGATAGAGATCCGGGATCGTTTTTTCGAGCAGGAAGTGATCACCCTGCGAGGTCAGGGTCAGCTTGTCGATCCCCACCTTGTGGCGGGCGGCGGCGATGGCCGCCTCATCGGGCCGCTTGACCGGCCGTTTGTCCGGGCCAAAGCCCCACAGATTGACCAGAGGCCCCACGGTCACATCCAGCTTGCCGTCGGTCAGCTTACCGGCATCCATCCCCTGCTGGACTATGATGGCCATGGCCGGCGGGATGGCAAACGGGGTGTTGGCGGGCCCTTGATTGAAACGGGAGATGAGCGAGCCCGGATCGTAGGTGGAGATCTCCTTGTTCATCCGGGCCAGCAGGCTCTCTACGTCGCTTTTGAGGGAGGGCTCCCCACCGGGATAGCTATCGCTCAGGGTCACCACATAGTAGGTGCCCATGGTCTTGCCCTGAATACGGGTCTGGGCAGGCGGGGTGGGCTGGCAGCCGGCCAGCGCCAGCAGCAGGGTCAGCAGCAGGCCGCGCAGGGCTGCCACAGGGGTTATTGCATTCATCCGGCGCTCTCATCTGGAGAAGGTTCATATCGGGGCGCTAGCTTAGCCAAGGGGCGCCCGCCGGGCGAGCCCTGATAGGGGCAATCGGAGGGAAAAGAGCAGAAAAAATTAAACAGTTTTGAACCTGTGGCGGGAGCGGGTCGTATCGTCCATCCGTGAGGGAGATAGTGGCGAGTAGAGCACCGTCTGGTGACCTGGCCCGCAGCTTTGGCCAAAAGCCATAGCCGATTGAAGACAATTGAGTAAAATGAAGGTCGATTTAGACGGCATCTTTGCGAAGCGTTCACCGTATCCGCCAAGTCGTTGCCATCCATTGCCAATCAAAGGAGAAGATGATGAAAAAGGCGATTACCCTGCTGTTTCTGAGTACCCTGGCTGCCCCCGTGCTGGCGGATGAGTGTGCACTGGTCATCGAAGGCAATGATGCCATGCAGTACAACCTCAAAGAGATGAGCGTGCCGGCCACCTGCAAGGAGGTGACGGTCACCCTGAACCATACCGGCAAGCTGCCCGTGACCGCCATGGGTCACAACTGGGTGCTGGCCAGCACCGCCGACTATCAGACCGTGGCAACTGCCGGGATGAGCGCCGGGGCCGAGAACGGCTATCTGCCCAAGGATGATCCCCGTGTGCTGGCTCACACCAAGCTGATCGGCGGCGGCGAGAGTAGCAGCGTCACTTTCAAGACCGACGGTCTGGCGGGCAAGGATCTCACCTTCTTCTGCTCCTTCCCCGGCCACTTCGCCATGATGAAGGGCTCCTTCAAGGTCAACTAAGGCGGTTACCGGCATCGAGCCGGTCGCCTGAATAGAAAAAGCCGGGATTGCCCGGCTTTTTCATCTCTGCTGTCTGTGTGTGGCCTGGCATGACTGCACACCGCCGACTTTTGCGCTATTTGGCCTGCAGGGTAAAGAAGGCGATGGCGGTCTTCTTCTGGCATTCGAAGTGAATGCTCTCTTCACCGGTCACCACCAGCGTCTCGTTGATAGCCACCTCTTTGCCCTGCACGGCCAGCTGGCCGCTCAGCAGGTGACAGAGGTAGGTCTTCTCTGGCTCGAGGGTAAGGGTCAGCGGAAAGGGGAGGTTCAGCACCCGCACGTTGGCGCTGATGCGGTCCGGATGGTAGATAAGCCCCAGATCGGTCACCTCTTTTTTCAGCAACTCGCAGTGGGTCTCCTCATCGCCGCTAAAGTGCGCCGCCTCGAAGGTGGCGTAGGGGTGGCCGTTGAGCACAAAGCCTGCCCCGCTCACCGGCAGCAAAATGCGCTGATAGCCAGGAAAGGGGGAGAAGGGGCCCGCGCTCTTGATGGGGGCCGAGCTCAGTCGATAGTCAAAGTCGAGTTTGGCAAGGCTGCTCCCCTTGGGGAAGATGAGGATCTGGCTGGTGGTGCCCTGCTGGTTTTTCCAGGGCATCTTCTGGTGGTCAGACTCTTTAATCAGGGTGATCACGGGCACTTCCTCACGATAAAAAAACGCAGGGAGCCGGGGACATCAGCCCCGGCTCCCTGATAGAGATTGGCGATGGTAAAGGCGATCAGCCCTGACCATCCAGCGCAGCCAGCCGTGCTTCCATGGCGGCGAGACGGCTCTTGAGCTCGCTCACTTCCAGCTCCAGCTCGCTCAGACGGTCGGCGGCAGGGGAGGCATAGGCCGCGGCGGGAGCGGCATCCATCATCGCCTGAATATCCACTTCGCCGCTAAACAGGTGGGCGTAGCGGGATTCGCGCTTGCCCGGCTCGCGTGGCAGCTTGACCACGTAGGGGCCACGCTCGATAAGCTGGGTCAGCACCGCATCCACCTCGGTGACATCATCGAAGCTGCAGAGGCGGTTGGTACGGGAGCGCAGCTCCCCCGGGGTTTGCGGGCCGCGCAGCAGCAGTTCGCAGACGATGCCAAGCTCCTGGGCACTGAATTTCAGCTCGCCAAATTCGGTGTTACAGAATCTGTGCTGATAGCGGGGCACCCGGGCGTTGAAGCCTGCAGTGTTGACCACCAGCCGCTTGCGGATCAGCTCGTCCACCACGGCGCGGATATCGAGCTCGGAGAGCTCCAGCACCGGCTCGCGGTTGCTCTTCTGGTTGCAAGCGTTGACCAGTGCATTAAGGGAGAGGGGATATTGATCCGGGGTGCAGATCTCTTTTTCAATCAGACAGCCGATGACGCGGGCTTCCAGTGGGCCAAGTACTAACTCCATTTCCTACTCCCTTCCAAATCGAGACATCAAGAGCCCCTATCTTAGTCATGGTCCACGCCGCGTCTAGCGTTGCGCACCATTTTTGCGAGCTGATCAGGGCGTTGGCGAAAGGCTCGCCAACGCCAGAGGCCTCTGCTTTTTATCGCTGCCCCTGATAGAAGCGCGCCTTATTGGCATACATGGCGTCGTCAGCCACCCGGCTCAGCTCCGCCAGCGGGGTCTGGTCGCTGCTGCTCCAGCCGATGGCAAAACGCAGCGGGAAGCTGTGCTCCCCATGCTGCACGATGGCGTGCTGCTGGCTTGCCTCCAACCTGCCTGCCAGCTGCTGACTGGCGAGGTGATCCGCCTCCGCCAGCAGCACGAACTCGTCGCCGCCGATGCGGAAAATCTTCTCGTCCTGACGGCAGAGGGTGCGTAGCTGGCGAGCCATCTGGATCAGCAGGGCGTCGCCAGCCTCGTGCCCATACTGGTCGTTGATACGCTTGAGGCCGTTGAGATCGAGCATGAAGAGGGCGAGGTGACGTTCGGGATGGCGCGCCAGCACCGCCTGATAGTGATGGAAGGCCTCTTCGAACGCCTGCCGGTTGGGCAGCCCGGTGAGGTTGTCGGTGCGGGCGACCCGCGCCAGCTCGTCGGTGAAGAGACGCCCCTCGATGCCCACCGCCAACTGCTTGGCAAACAGCCGCAAGATGGCCCTGTCTTCGGACTCCAGCCCTTCGGCGCTCACCATCAGATAGCCAAACAGCACGCCGCTTTGGCTGCCGGGCAGGGTCATGATCTTCCAGAGTGCGTTATCCCACTGGCATTCGGAGTGTTTGACCTCCTCATCCATCAGTTGAGCCAGTTTCTCCTGCAGGGCATCCCGCAAGGGGGCATCGACCCCCTGGGTCAGGGAGTAGTGAGGCTGGTCATCGCGGCGGATCACCAGCCCCCAGCGGTGGCCGGGATAGAGCTGCGAGAGCTGCAACAGGGCGGAGCTGGCCAGCTCGGCAATATCGATATCCAGCTGCTGATGCAGACCGAACTGCAACCAGGATTGCAGGATATGGCGGCTGCGCTCCTCCCGGCTCAGGGCCGAGCGCAGGGCGGTCGTTTGCGAGGCGACCTCTTGCTCCAGTTCGTCGTTGAAGTCGAGCAGCCGCTGGTTGAAGGCCTCTTTCTCGCTATTGGCCTGCTGCAGCTGTTCATTTTGCTGATAGAGCGCCCGCACCTGATCCGAGATGGTGCTGGCCATCTCCTGCAGCAACTGGCGCACCTCGTCGTACTCCACAAAGCGCAGCGGCGCCTGCCGTTGCTGGTAATTGCCCTTGCCATAGCTGCGCACCAGCGCGGCCAGCGAGCGCAGCGGTCGGGTGAGCCAGCGGGTGAGCCAGACGCAGCCGATGGCTACCAGCAGCAACATGACGGCGATGCTGACGGTCAGCAGCTGTTGGGATTTGTTGAGCTCGCTGACCCTGTCATTGCTGTAGCTGTAGAGGGTGATGGTGGGGGTGATCTCCTGCTCCAGCTGGGACCAGCCAATGGCCAGGGGCTGCGCCAACTTGCCTGGCTCCCTGTCATCCATGGCGTTGGCGTTCTGGTGAGCCCCTTCGTAGAGACGGTTCTCGCCCTGGGAGATCACCAGATATTCGCTCCCCTTGAGATAGGGCTCCAGCAACTGGGCCATCTGTCGCCAAGGGAGAATGGCCATCACGAAGCCGGAAGGGGTCTGCATCACCCCTGCTCGCTGGTGGTTGCGATAGATGGGGGCTACCAGCGCCAGCCCGCCGCTGCGGTTTTGCTCCATGTCGTCGACCAGCACGGGATCATCGACGGGCAGCAGCAGATGCTTGCCCTGTTTTGCCTCGCGGGTCTTGCCCCAGGCCATCAGCTGCGGCATCAGGTTGCTCGACTCGAGGTGGGAGGCCTGACCATTGATGTACTCCACCACCAACCCCTTGTCATCGATGAGGTAGGCCGAGGTGATCAGGCTGTTGGATTTGACAAAGGTGGCCAGCGCCAGCCGGGCATGGCTGGAGAAGAGAAAGTTGTCGAGGGCCTGATGGAGCACCCGATCCTGACTGAGTTGATTGATCTGGGTGCCGATCAGCTCGCTGCGAAAGCGGGCCTCGCGGGTCATGCTGGTGAGGGCCCGCTCCAGCTGTGACTGCTCGCTCTGGGCGATGATCTGGTGCTGGCGGATCAGCAGCACAGTGCTGGCCAGCAGTGCCGGCAGCAAGGCGACGGTGAACAGGATGATGATGAGGGTCGGGCCGAGCCGAAAGGTGCGATGTTTCATGGTGCTTTGACCTGCCGGTACTGCTGATCGGCCAGCTGCTGCATATAGCGGGCGGTGTCGGCGGCACTGATCCCTTCTTTAAAGCGCTCGAACCCTTTCTCCATCGCTTGCCAGGTGATGGACATGGCGCTGTCGGAGGGCATGGGGGTGCTGAGGGTGAACTGTTCCAGCAGCACTTTTTCCTGAGGCATGGGACGGCGGCTGATGGCGGTAAAAGCCTGCTGATTGACCGGTAGCAGCGCCCCCTGATGATAGATGAACTGCTGAATATCCTGACGCTGGATAAAGGCCATCAATGCCTTGATGACGGGTTGCCGATCCTCATCGTCCATCGCCCAGCGGGAAGCTCCCATCACGTAGGCGCCGCTCATGGAGTGCATGGGATGGCTTTGCCAGCGGGGCAGCAGGGCGACGCCCAGCTTATCCCCCATGTTCTTCACCAGATCATTGAACGCCCAGTCCCCATTGATGAGGTAGGCGCTCTTGCCCTCATTGAAGCGGGCGAGGGCGGTGTCATAGTCGCACTCGGGATCGACCCACTGTTCGCTGGCGACGGTGCGGTAGGCCTCCAGCGCCTGCACCATGGCCGGGCTGTCGAGGGTGATGCGCCCTTCGGTCACCGGCGAGCCGCCAAAGGTGTGTAAAAAGGCGGCGAAGTAGTACATGTCGTGATAGGGCCAGCTGACGGGGTAGACCCCCTTGGCCTTGAGGGCCGGGGTGATAGCAGTCAGTTGCTGCCAATAGGTCACCGGAGTCGAGACCAGCGCCTTGTTGTAAAACAGCATCAGATGGTTGCCCTGCATCATGGGCATGCCCCAGCGTTGCCTATCCAGGGTGACATAACGCAAGGCGCTGGCCATCAGCGCGGGGGAAAACCACTCGGCCGGGAGGGGAGCGAGGGTCATCTGGCGATAGAGGCCGATAAAATCGGAGGGGATTAGCATCAGGTCGGGCAGCCCCCTGGCCTGAGCTGCCAGCAGGAGATCCGCCTTGATCTTGCCCGGCTCAATCTGGGTGACCCGCACTCTGTGGTTCCCCTCCTGATTGAAGCGGGCGATCACGTCGTCGATCACGTAACCGGCTTGCTGGGAGTGCCACAGCTCCAGTTCAGGCTCCTGAGCCTGCAGCGGGTGGCTCAATGCGAACAGGCAAAGCAGCAAGAGATGATAAAAAGATCGTTTTCTGCTCATGTTATCATCACCGTTATTCCCTGAATTCCAAGGGAAAAATGTAACAAACTACCGGCAAGAACGGTAGGCTCGGGTGTCAACTAATTGACTGAAACAACAAAAAGCCCGGCGCGTGGGCCGGGCTGGGGGATAAATTGCTTATCCGCATATTCTTCGAGGCATCTATTGTGGATGTTGTTTGAGGATGTCGTATATCTCCTCTTTCAGTTTGAGTTTCTGTTTTTTCAGATCTCTCACCTCGGCGCTATAGTCGCTGGCGTGATGCTTTTCCAACTTTCTAATCTCCGCATCCAGGTCGTTGTGCAAGTCAAACTTCTTCTGGAAATGGACATCACTGCTCTTCAGTTTCGAGATGAGTTCTCTGTACTCTGGGAACATGTAATGGAGCCTCCTTGGTTTCGTTTGATTGTGCCTGTAAGACCAAAGCTACCCCTTAGTGCCGGGGATAAATGTGATCCTGATCGGATTTGGGGGCAATGATTTGGAGTATTCGGCGGAATATTTATAACTTGTTGAATCAAAACAAGATAAGTGATTTATCAATCTGAATGGTGAGCCAAACTGTGCGACAACTCACAACAGGGGCAGTGTTGGCGTGAGGGTGCAGGATCAAAAAAGGGGCCGAGTGGCCCCTTTTTATGGATGCAGGCAACGTTACTCTTTCTCTTCGTCCGCCAGCTCTTTTTTCTTTTTCTTCTCGGGCAGCGGCTTGCCGTCGCGATGGATCACCTTGCCCGCCTCAAAGCCAATCTGGGCGGCCAGCTCCTCCAGATCCGCCGACTTGGCCTGATCCCCGATGGCGTAGCGATAGTTGGCGATGGAGAGTTTGTCAGCCACCGGCGTGCCCGGGACGATAGGCTCGCGCCAGCCCTGGCCGATGTGGGCCACCAGGGTGCCGTTCATTAACAGCTCGCCGACGATCTCCTGGGTCGGATTGCCCTTGCCGTAGGTGAGACCCTGCGGGTGCTTCTTGCCGACCAGCGGCTCGTTGCTGGCGGGGATCAGCTTGGTGCGGATCAGCCACTTGGGCTTTTTGGTGTTGCCTACGGCCTTGCCGGTCTGGTACTCGTTGATCTTGATGGTCTTGATCATCTGGGCCATGAAGTCCTTGGTCAGCGCCTTCTGGGCGTCGCTGGTTTCATCGATGGCGATGGGGGCCACATACCAGGTCTGGGTGGCTTGAGCCTTGGGAGCGGCAGGGGCAGTTTGCGCCATGGCCAGGGGGCTGAGCAGGATGGCAGCCAGCAAGAGTCCTATCTTCTTCATTGTGATTCCGCTTTTGTTTCAACAAGAATTTTGTTTTGCCAGCGACGACTGCGCCAGCGCCAGAACATGGCCAGACCGCGCACCCACTCGTCGCAGGCCAGCGCCAGCCAGATACCGACCAGTCCATAACCCTGCATGATACCGAGGAAATAGGAGAGTGGCACGGCAATTCCCCACATGGAGAGCAACGCCATGTAGAGGGGGAAACGGGCATCCCCGGTGGCCCGCAGGGCGTTGATCACCACCAGATTGAAGGTGCGGCCGGGTTCGAGGATTAGGCTGATAAGAAACAGTTGCGCCACCTGGGTGATGATGTCGGCATTATCGGTAAAGAGGCTGATGATGGTACGGCCATTGAGGGCAGCCGCCACGGCGATGACGCAGGTAACTGCCAACCCCAGCTTGAGGCTCTTGAGCAGCTGCTGATAGGCGCGATCGAACTGCCTGGCCCCCGCCAGATGGCCGATGATGATCTCGTTGCCAAGGCCGATGGAGAGGCCAAACAGCAGGATAAACAGGCAGATCTGAAAGAAGTAGGACTGGGTCGCCAGCGCCTTGTCACCCAGCAGTCCGACAAAGGCTGTCACCACCATAAACTGCAGCATCCAGGAGAGGTTCTCCCCTGCCGCCGGCAGGCCGATATGGAGTACCTTGCCCAGCATCTCCCTACTGGGGTGGACGATATCGCGCACCACCAGCCGAATGCCGGTCTTGCGGGCGACCAGCCACACTAGCAGCACCACGCCGATCAGTCGGCCCGCGACCGTGCTGATGGCCACGCCAGCGACCCCCAGTTGGGGCAGGCCGAACCAGCCGTAGAGCAGCAGCAGGTTGCCGACGAAGGTGATGAGGTTGACGATGAGGGTCACATACATCGCCTGACGGGTGTGGCCGTGAGCGCGCAGGGTGGCTGCCAGACAGAGGGCTGCGGCCTCCGGCAACAGGCAGAGACCGATGATCTGCAAGTAAAGCGTCCCGTCGCTCATCAGATTGGCAAGCAGGTTCATCAGCGCCAGCATGGTGCTGGCGCCTGCCATCACGCCGATGGCTGCCACCAGACCGATCAGCAGGTTGAAGCCGATAGCGGTGTGGATCACCACCCGACTCTTCTCCCGATCGCCGGCCCCCAGATACTGGGTGATCACCACGCTGGTACCGATACTGACGAAGCTGAACAATGTGATGGCGAGATCGAACACCTGATTGCCGACCGCCAGCGCGGCCACTCCCTGATAGGAGACGTGACCCACCATGAAGGTATTGAGTGCGCCGGTCAGAAAGTGCAGGGCGAGATCGATAAAGAGCGGCCAGGTCAGCGCAAAGAGGGTGCCCGGGCCTGCGTGGGATTGAGATTGCATGGCATGTCCAACAGCTGGGAGGGCACGGGGGAGTGCCCTCTGGGGGCGCATTTAACACCAAGGCCAAGGCCGGTGCAATCCTTGTGCAGGATTGCACCGGCCAGGGGCGCAGGCCAAGGGATCAGGCAGGCGTGGCGCCCGCCTCCTGTTCGCTTGGCAAGGTGAGGCGCGCCGAGTCGGGCAGGGCATCATCCTGCGGCCAGTTGGAGCGGATGGCATCTGTGGTGCTCTCCACCACCGCATCATCCTTGAACACCGGCTCGCGATAGCAGCGGGTCAGGCGCAGCGCCTGATACATATCGGGGCAGAGGATGATCCCCTCATCGCCTACCCGCACGCCCGCCTGCTTTAACCAGTGAGTCATCTGACCGTGGCGACCCGCCATCACCATATGGATGCCGCGCCGTTTCAGCTCTTTGTGCAGCTCTCCCACCATGCTCATCACGCTGATGTCCTGATGGGTGAAGCAGGCGACTGCATCGATCACCAGACACTTGGGGGCTCGGGGATCCTGCACCAGCAGGGCCAGCACCCGCCGCTTGAAATAGGGGGCATTGAAGTAGGTGAGCGGTGAGTTGAAGCGATAGACCAGAATACCCGGGATCGCCTTGGCCTGTTCGTTGTCCCCCAGTGTACGTACTACCCCCTCGTCATCCATGCCAAGCAGCTGGTCGGTGGGGCGCATCACATTGCGCAGGAACTGGAACAGCCCCAGCAACACGGCGAGGGTGATCCCCGGGATCACCCCCATGGTGAGCACGCTGATAAAGGTGACCAGCGCCAGCCAGAAGGCGGAGCGATCGGAGTGGCGCAGGGCCCAAAGACCGCGAAAATCGGTGAGCGACAGGGAGGCCATCACCAGCACCACCCCGAGGGCGGCGGTGGGAATATATTTGAGCGGCGCCGTCAGATAGAAGGTGATGAGGGCTATCACCGCCGCAGCGATGATGGAGACCAGCTGGCTCTTGCCGCCGTTGGCGTCGTTGACCGCGGTGCGTGAATCCGCGCCGCTGATGGCAAAACCCTGTGAGACCGCGGAGGCGAGGTTCGCCATACCGAGGGCCCGAAACTCCTTGTCCGCGTCTATCTCATAACCGTTTTTGGCGGCAAAGCTGCGGGCGGTCAGCATCATGGAGACGAAGCTCACCATGGCGAGGTTAAGGGCTGGCAGCACCAGCTCCCGCATCAGGCCGGGGGGAAATTCCGGCATCTGGAAGGCGGGCAGGCCGGAGCCCACCGTCCCCAGGGTGGCGATATCAAACTGGCCGAGATTAAAGCCCCACACCAGCGCAGCGGTCACCACCATGGCCACCATGGAGGAGGGCCATGCCGGTTTGTAGCGCTTGGCCAGCAGCAGGGTGAGCAGAGCCACCAGACTCATGGCCAGGGTCGGCAGATGGGTCTGGGTGATATAGGTGGCCCCGCTGGCGATCCGCTCGATGAGGTAACGTTCGCTGAAAGTGAAGCCGAAGATCTTGGAGAGCTGGCCCACCATGATGGTGATGGCCACACCATTGAGCAGCCCCATCAGGATGGGTCGGGAGAGAAAGTCCGCCAGCACTCCCAGCTTGAAGCGGCTGGCAATCAGGCACCAGAAGCCGGTCATGGCGGTCATGGTCATCACCAGTTGCCAGTGACGGGTGGGGTCGCCTGCGGCCAGCGGCGTCACCACGGCGGCAATGACCGCGCAGGTGGCGGCATCGGGGCCGACAATCAGCTGGCGGGAGGTGCCAAACAGGGCGTAGACCAGCATGGGCAGGATGCAGGAGTAGAGACCGACGATGGCACCCACCCCGGCAAGCTCGGCATAGGCGATGGCGACGGGCAGCGCCACGGCCGCCACCGAGAGTCCGGCGCGAAGATCTGGCATCAACCAGGCGCGCTGGTAATGCAGCAGGGCGGCGAGGCCCGGTAGCCAGCGTTCGAGAGAGAAGAAGTCGCGCATTATTTAACCCATTGAGTTACAACCAGCTTTTCCCCTAGTGTGCCCAAGGTTATCGAAAGATTGCAATCAGGTTATGGCCAGTTTACCTGAAGGTCAGGCCAGATAGCCTGCCAGCGTTTCTCCTTGATGCGCTGGGTAAAAATCTGTTTGTCCTGACGACATCTGGGGTTGGCACTCACTTGCAGCGACCAGTTGATGGTAAAGCCGTAGGGGGCAAGCCACTCGAACTCGCCATCTCGGGTGAGGCGCACGCCGATGCAGGTGGGCACTTCGACCCAGTGGCTGAGCGCCTCAAGGCTGCTGGCAAACGGCGCCACCAGCTGCCGCGTGTGCATGCGGGCCTGATTGCGCACTTCCCACTGCTGACCTGGCAGCCGCTTTGCCAGCCAGGTTTCATGCGCCGTCTCGGCCAGCCCTTGCGGATCGGTTTTATCGAGATAGATAAGGTCGATATCGTTGAGCGGGGTGGGCACCGCCTTGTGGTGAAGGTGATCCCAGATGAGATTGCGGATAAAGCCTGCTCCCAGCGCCCAGTCGGGCAGATTGAGCTCGGCCGCGGCTTGCAGGCAGGCCATCCGCTGCGGATCGGCCCGCAGCAGGGCTTCTGTTTTGGCTTGGAATTGCTGTTCGAGGGCGGAGTTCAGAGGTTCAGTTGTTGGCATTGCGGCGTAACCAGACATCAATGTAGCGGCAGCTCGGCACTATAGTGAGCCCCTCCGCCTGAGTCCAGTTGAAGAAGGCGCGCGCCAGCTGATCGGCAATCCCCTGCACCCGCAGCTCGGGGGGTACGAAGGTGCTGTAGGCGTCGATGGTCTTGGCATCGAGCCGCCGGTAGCGCAGTCTCGACTCTTTCCCCTCCACCATACAGATGAACTGTTGCTGGTTGGCCTGATGGATGATGTCGCTCATGGTGGGCACCTCTGGCATAAAGTTGAGTCTCTCGGCACAACATAACTGTTAGCCAAGGTATAGAACAGATAATGAGAGCCCGTGGTCAATATCATCCCCCTTTGACAGGGGGCACATCGATATCGCGATGCAGATCAAGGTGCCCGATGGTGAGTCGGGCACCGCGTTAGTGTCAACACAAGAGTGTTAGCAAAGAGGTCGGGATCAGGCCCAGGCTCGCTCCAGCAGGGTGAGTAACTGCTCACGGTCGGCATCTTTGCGATTGAACAGCAGGGCACCGTCGTTGATCGCCAGATCGCGGATCTCGGTCAGTAGCGAGCGATCGCTTACCCCTGCCTCGCTCATGGTGCGCGGCAGCTTGACCGCTTGCCACAAGGTGTCGCGCAGGGTGCGAATGGCTGTGATGGTTGCCTCTGCTCGCTGATGGGCCGGGGTGGCAGCAAAGCGCTCTGCCCCCACCAGCGGCAACAGCAGCCGGGCCAACTCGCTATCCACCTCGGGGCGGTTGTAGTCGAGCACGGTCGGCAAAAAGAGGTTCATGCACAGCCCGTGGGGCAGATGGCAGCGGGCTCCCAGACTGTGGCCGAGGGCGTGCACCAGCCCCACCATGGAGTTGGAGAATGCCATGCCAGCCAGCGTGGAGCCTTCCGCCAGTTGCAGCCGCAGCTGTTTGTTTTGCGGGTCGTGGATGATTTGCGGCAGGGCGCTGGCGATCTTCTCCACCGCCATCAGGGCCAGTGCATCGCTCACCGGGTTCTTGGCGGTACCGATAAAGGCCTCGATGGCGTGGGTCATGGCGTCCATGGCGGTAGCGGCGGTGATATTGAGGGGCAGTCCCTGGGTCAGGCGCGGGTCGAGCACCGCCAGCTGGGGCAGCAGGAAGGGGGAGGTGAAGGGCACCTTGCGCCCGCTCGCCTCATCCTTGATCACTGCAACCAATGTCACTTCTGATCCTGTGCCCGCCGTGGTGGGCACCACCGCCAGCGGCTTGAGGGGACGGGTCAGGCAACCGGCGCCCGAGTAGTCGAGCAGGTGTTCACCCCCCATGGAAGTGAGAATGTTGACCGCCTTGGCGGTGTCGATGACCGAGCCGCCCCCCAGTGCCACCAGACTGTCGCAGTCGAGCTCGCGATAGCGTTTGGCGATCCGCTCCACCACGGCGGTGGAAGAGTCGGCCGGGATCTCGTCCCAGATGGCGGCGACCGGCAGCTCCCCCTCGGCCAGCACATTGGCCAGCAGGGTGGCAAGGCCGGTGGCATTGACCCCCTTGTCGGTCAGCAGCAGCGGGCGGCGGGCCCCGAGGCTGGCCAGCTCGCTGGCCAGTTGCTCCAGCGCCTGTTCACCGGCCAGCAGTTTGACCGGGCAGAAAAAATCGTAATAGCGGCTCATTTCAAGGCTCCTTGCGCGTTAGCCGGTCACCAGACCCAGATAGATGTTGCAGGCCCGGCCGATCTTGTTGGTCGGGGCTGGATAGTGGCGCAGCAGAGGCCGCGCGATAAAGGCGGGCAGGATCAGGGACTGCAACTGCTCAAGCCCCCGTACCAGATGCATGGCAACGGTCAGGTCTCCCTCCACCAGCAGCCGGTTTTCACTGAACGCCTGATTGACCCCGAGCCGAAAGCTCAGGGCGCGAAAGGCGATATTGGGGTGCTTGAAGCGCACCCGCAGCGGATGGATGGTGGCATGGGGGGCGACTGGCGCACCGGGATACCAGCGCCCACCCTGCTTGTGCATGTTCATGGCGTATCCGATGCCGCCTACTTCGAGGCGGATTGCCAGCCCGTCCGGCAACGGCGCCAATTCGCGGCGTACCGCCTCATCGGTGCGGGCGGCGCGGCAGAGGGTACGACCCACCATCCAGAGCAGTGTGGTGATCCAGAGGCGGCGGCCAAGTGCGGCCAGAGATTCAACGGTCGGAGTTGTCATAGGGGTTGGCTCCTGAGATGGCTGACCAGAAGAGGGCAAAGGCACTGGCTTGCCAGTAGTCGTCCTCTCCCAGCTCCGGTTGATCGACAAACAGTGATGCGCAGGCGAGGAACTGGCCCTGACACACCTCCAGCAACAGTGGTGCGGGAGCCTGCATCAGCTCGCCGCTGGCCTGCCCCTTTGCCAGCAGGGCAGGCAGAAAGCGCAGGGCATCGTTCAGGATCTGGCTGCGGGCCGGTCTGGCCAGCAGCGGGGAGTGAAAGAAGCCGAGCACGAATTTGAGCTCATTGGGATGCGCCAGCATCCATCTCATCGCCAGCTGCCAGTAGTGGCGGGTCTGGTCGTACAGCGGCAGGGTGGGATCTGCTTCATGGATGGCGCTCCCCATCCGGGTTTTCACATCCTGATAGAGGGCGAGGATCAGCGCCTCCTTGCTCGGAAAGTGGTGGAACAGAGTGCCGTTGGCCACCCCGGCTGCCTTGGCGATTCGAGCTGTGGCAGCCCCCTGCAGGCCATCTTCGGCGCAGAGGGCGAGGGCGGCATCCAGGATCTGGCGGCGCTTGTCGGTCATGGTTTGTGGCTGCGGGATAGCCTGGTTCATGGTCATCTCCATCAGCGCAGGAAGAAGGCCATCATCAGCTTCTGGATCCAGCTGTGGTAGGGGGGATGGATCAGGGAGCCGGTGGTGAACTTGCCGCGGGTCAGCACGGTTTTCGCCTTGGAGAAGGTGAGGAACCCCTCGTGGCCGTGGTAGTGGCCCATGCCGGAGGCGCCGATGCCGCCGAACGGCACATCGTCGGCCGCCACCTGAAACAGGCTCTCGTTGATCGCCATGCCGCCGGAGTGGGTCTCCCGGGTCACCCGTGCCTGCAACTCGGGATCGAAGCTCATCAGATAGAGGGCCAGCGGGCGGGGCCGCTCAGCCACATAGGCGAGTGCCTCCTCCAGGGTGTCGTAGGGAATGAGCGGCAGCACTGGCCCGAAGATCTCCTGCTGCATCACCTGACACTGACCCGGCACCCCGGTCAGCAGGTGGGGCACCAGCAGGCGACGCTGGTCATCGCGGGCCGGACTACCACAGGGGTGGAGCTGGGCACCCGCCTGCTCGGCTTCATCCAGCCAGCTGACGAGGCGCTGATACTGGCGGTCGTTGATGATGGCGCCGTAGTCGGCACTATTGAGCCCCTGCGGGTAGAGCTTGCTGAAGTGGCGGCGATAGGCGGCGATAAAGTTATCCACCTCGCTACGGGGCAGCAGCACATAGTCGGGGGCGACGCAGATCTGTCCGGCGTTGAGGCTCTTGCCGAAGATCATCCGCTCGACCGCAGTGGCGATCGGCATGTCGGGGGCGATGAGACAAGGGCTCTTGCCCCCCAGCTCAAGGGTGAGGGGGGTGAGCTGGGGCGCGGCGGCGGCCATCACCAGCTTGCCCACCATGGTGGAGCCGGTAAAGAGCAGGTGATCGAACGGCAGTGAGCTGAACGCCGCCGCCATCTGTGCATCCCCCTCGATGATGGCGATCTCGTTTTCGTCAAACACGCTGGTGAGCATGGTGCGCAGCACGGCATTGGTATGGGGGGTGAACTCGGAGAGTTTCAGCATCGCCCGGTTGCCCGCCGCGATGGCGGTGATAAGGGGGCCAAGGCTCAGCATCACCGGAAAGTTCCACGGCACGATAATGCCGACTACCCCGAGTGGCTGGAAGTGCACCTCTACTTTGGCGGGGGCCAGCAGCAGGCCGGTGTGGCGGCGGTGGGGCTGCATCCAGCGTTTGAGCCGCTTCTGGGTGTAGTTGATCTGCATGATGCAGGGCAGCACATCGGCAATCAGGCTGTCGTAGTGGCTGCGCTGGCCATAATCTGCTGCCAGCGCCTTGCACAGCTGCCCCTTGTGGGCGAGCAATGCCTGTTTGAGTTTGGTCAGCTGCGCCCGGCGCTCGGCCAGGGTTGGCATGGGGTGAGCCAGACTCGCCCGCTTGAGCCGCGCCAGCTGATCCGGCAGGGACAATTTGATGGCGAGGATATCCTCAGGAGTGTGTTGAAGCTGCGCCGCACCCATGTTGTTCTCCGCATGAAAAATGACCGACTGATTAGTCGGTCTAAATCTAGCCGTTTGTTACCGGAATGTAAAGCTGGCAAGCTGTCTGCCGTTCACCATGAGCCGGACGCAAGAGAGAACTGTGTGTCTCCCCACACTTTTGTGGTTTGCTCGTTGGTGACTTATCTAATAAGGGGTAGTTTTTGGCTATTAACCTACACGGAGAGAGCACTATGACCAGGGAACTGAACAGCTTGTTGGCCCGGCTTGAAGATGTGGTTGAGCGGATGCCGGATTGCTTCAACACCTACGAATTCGCCCAGAAGCTGGCACTGCAATATCAGCCGGAATTCTTTGCCGCGGGCCACTCTCTGGCCGAGCACGAGGGCAAGGTACTGCGGGTGCTGCACCAGAAGATCGCCGAGGCGCTGGCAGGCAGCGAGATGGTGATTGAAGGGGCGCTGCTCCCCTGCGTCACCCCCTGGGGGGAGAAGGCGACCTCACCGCGCTGGCACCGCAAGCACTGAGGGTCGGAGTAAGGCAGATCACTGCCAGATAGCAGATAACGAACAACGATAAAGGGCGCGGCGCTGGCAACAGGGCCGCGCCGTTTCTTGTGCAGATTGTCGCCAGCAGCGTGTCGTTGCCGAGAGCAAAGGCCCGCTCTGTGATCCCATGCCGGGATACGGGGCCGTTAGCCGGGTAGACTCTCCCTTTTGTCGCAGGGTTTGTCACCGTAGGAATTTCTCATGACCCATAAAATCATTCTGGATACCGACCCGGGTATCGACGATGCCATGGCCATCCTGTTTGCCGAGGCCCATCCCGCCATCGAGCTGCTCGCCATCACCACTGTTTTTGGTAACGCCACTATCGACAATGGCACCCGCAACGCCCTCTGGCTCAAGCAGAAGTACGGCATGAAGGCGGATGTGGCCAAAGGCGCTGCCGCCCCGCTGCTGCGCGAGCCGGTCGGCCCCACCACCATAGTCCACGGCCCGAGCGGCTTTGGCGACATGGAGGCGGGGGAGGTGACTATCGCTCCGGATCCCCGTCCCGCATGGCAGTACATAGTCGAGGCGGTGAAAGCCGCGCCGGGGGAGATCACCCTCGTCACTATCGGCCCGCTGACCAATCTGGCGCTGGCGCTGCAACAGGCGCCCCAGATTGTCTCGCTGGTGAAACAGGTGGTAGTGATGGGAGGAGC
Source organism: Aeromonas sp. Lyrl_2 (assembly GCF_051948815.1). NCBI lineage: Bacteria > Pseudomonadati > Pseudomonadota > Gammaproteobacteria > Aeromonadales > Aeromonadaceae > Aeromonas > Aeromonas sp. Lyrl_2. The sequence continues at coordinate 135,576 of NZ_JAYJLJ010000005.1, read as the reverse complement.
CTTTGGCGTCAACGGCCATCGCGGCAACGTCACCCCCTATGCCGAAGCCAATATCCACGACGATCCCGATGCCGCCGACCGGGTCTTTACCGCCGATTGGCCGGTAGTGATCATCGGGCTGGATGTGACTCAGCAGAGCTTCTTCAGCAGCGCCTATCTGGATGAGCTCAGGGACAAGGCGGGGGAGCCGGGCCGCTTCCTGTGGGATGTCAGCCGCTTCTACCTGCGCTTCTACTCCGAGAAGCTGGGGCTCTCTGGTTGCCACGTTCACGATCCATCCGCCATCGCCTATGTCATTGACCCGACCCTCTTTACCCTGCGCGAGGGGCCGGTGCGGGTGATTACCAGCGGCCCGGCCATCGGCCACACCCTGCAAAAGTTCGATGGCAAACGCCACTCCCACGATGATTGGGCAGCCTATCGTCCGCAGCAGGTCGGGGTGGCGGTGCGCGATGAAGCCTTGCTGGCGCTCTATCGCGAGACGCTGGTGGGCTGGGGCAAGGATTGCTGAGCAAAGAGGCGCTATTGCGTTGAGGCGGGGGCTGTGATCGGCGCCAAACAATCGGAACGCACGGCCGCTTATACTGCCTGATATCAAGAGCTTGGGAGGGATGAAGATGGCCTGGATTTCCTTGATAGTGGCGATTGCGCTGATCTGGTGGTTGATGAAGCTGGGGCGTGGCGCCCTGTTCGAGATCCGCCTTGCTCCCGGCAAGGTAGTGGTCAAGCAGGGCAAGGTGTCACCCGCCTTTATTGAGCATGCCAAGCAGATCCTGCGTCACGACACGGTGCGCGGTCGCATTGTGGGGCAGCGCGATGGCGATGGCGTCAAGCTGATCTTCTCCCGATCCATCCCCGAGCGGGTGGCCCAGCGGTTTCGCAATATCTTCCCCTATGGCGATTACCGCCAGCCAACGGCGCCACTGCCGGGGCCAAAATCCCGCAAGGGATAAGCACCGGAACCTGGTTCATCAATAGCAAACGGGCCTCCAGTGGAGGCCCGTTTTTTATGGCACTTGGCCAAGAGAGAGCTGACAGCCCTTACTCCTTGCCGTGCAGCTCGCGCTGGGCCTTGACCGCTGCCGCCTTGACGGCGGTGCCTTCATTGCCCCAGGAGGCGCGCAGGGTGTTGACCAGCTCGGCGAGCCGCTCATCATCCATGGTCCAGCCATAGCCCGGCATGTGGTAACCCAGATGGCCGTGGGTGACCGGTGTTTCGGCGCCGTGCAGCAGCACGTTGATCAGGCTCGACGGATCGCTCGCCAGCACGGTGCGGTTGTTGACCAGCGAGGGGATGACGTGGTCATTCCCCTGGCCGTTGACCCCGTGACAGGTGGAGCAGTACATGGCGTAGTCCGCCTTGCCGCTGGCACTGGCATAGGCACGGGCCCCTTTCTCCGCCACCGGTTCATCTTTCAGATCGGTCAGATAGGTGGCGATGCTGGCCAGATCGGCGTCGCTGAAATACTGGCTGCTGTGAGTGATCACTTCCCCCATGGGGCCTGCGACCGCTTCATGCTGGCTGCGGCCGGTTTTCAGCAGATCGATCAGCGCCTGCTTGCTGTAACGGCTGCCGCGAATATCGGGGGCATACCAGCCATCGAGCGCCGCCCCGCTCAGGTAGACGGGATCCGCCTCGGTCAGCGCTTTCTCCTGCATGCCAAACCCGCGCGGAGTGTGGCAGCTGCCGCAGTGACCGGCGCCCTGCACCAGATAGGCGCCACGGTTCCACTCTTCGCTTTTGCCTGCGACCGGGGTGAAGCGGCTGTCATCGTGGTAGATCCAGTTCCAGCCCATCAGCGGCCAGCGCATGTTGAGCGGCCAAGGGATGTCGCTCTCCTTGTTGGCGATGGCCAGCGGTTGCACCTCCTTCATCAGGTAGTGATAGAGATCTTCGAGATCTTTATCGCTCATCTTGGCGTAGGCGGTGTAGGGCATGGCCGGATAGAGGCGATGCCCATCGCGGGCCACCCCTTCGCGCATCACCTTGATGAACTCCGGCAGGCTGTAGTTGCCGATACCGTGGGTCTTGTCGGGGGTAATGTTGGTGGCAAATACGGTGCCGATGGGGGTCGGGAACCCTTTGCCGCCCGCCAGCGGCTTGCTGGTTTCGCTGGTGTGACAGGCAGCGCAATCGCCCAGCTTGGCCACGTATTCCCCCGCAGACATGGCGGGGGCTGCGTTGGCGGCAAGGGCGGGCAGGGCCAGCAGCAGGGCGCTGGCGGTCAGTGACAGGGCGCGGCTCATTGGGCACCTCCCTTGCTCATGGCAACCAGCTCGTTGACGGCGCGCCACGCTTCGTCGATGGCGGCGTGGGCGTAGGGGCTCCAGCCTGCATCCGAGTTGGCGATGGTGATGTTGCCGATCGGTTGGCGACCCAGTTCAATCCATTTTTCGCACTGCGCTTCGTCATCAAACAGGGTGTTGGTGACATAGGAGTAGCCGTGAGACCAGCGGTTGACCGTGATGGCGAGGATGTCCTGCTCATGGTTGAAACCGGCGCTGCCGAGCATCCCCTGCAGCTGTTCGCGGATCATCTGTTCATGCTGCTCGAACGGCATGCCGAGGATCATGGCGCGCCCCTTGCGGGACTGTTCGCGGGCCGACAGACCGCTGCCCGGCAGGGTCGGCACATAGACCATGTGCAGGCACATCGGCTGATCCGGGCTCTTGGGATGCTCGTAGCCACCCATGCTGACCGGATAGTCGAGCTTGACCCGGCTGTAGGGTGCGGCGGGGGAGTAGACCTCGTGCACCCCCAGCTTGACGAAGGCTTGCCAGTTCTTGATCACCACCTTGGTGTAGACCAGCGGCGCCTTGGCATTTTGGCGCAGCGCCTCCTTCTGGGGCTCCGGCATCTCGGGCACCATGTAGGGGATCATCATGTTGTAGCCAGCCATGATCGACTGCTTGGCCCGCACCCGGTGCAGTTTCCCCTCCTTGATGTAGGTGACATCCACCACCAGCTTGCCGTCGGCGAGGCGCACGTTTTTGGCCTGCAACGCCGTGCTGCCAAGGCGCAGTTGCACCTTGTGCTCCGGCAGGTCGAGCTTGCCGTAGTCAAACTTGGCCAGCACCACATCCTGCATGGTGTGACCCGGCGCCACCTGCGGAATGAGCTTGCGCACCATCAGGCGGGTGAGACCGGCGTTGCCATCGGGGAAGTGGAAGATGTAGGGATCGTCCAGCTCCGCCTGCTCCTCGGCATCCAGCGGCGTCAGATTGAGGCCGTCGAAACCCGGCAATGCGCAGAGGCGCGCATCGGCGCAGGCGGTGGCGTCGATGCCGACCGCCTGGAAGTCGTTGGTGCGCTGCTGGAAGTAAGTGATCGCCCGCTCGCTCAGGCCCACTTTATCGCGCAGGAAGGTGGTGTAGCTGTTGCGGGTTACCCACTCATCCTGCTGCTCGCGGGTCATGCCGCTCAGGTAGTCGATCTTTGATTCGTGCAGGGCCAACAGGGCGGCCTTGTCGGCATCATCGAGGGGGAAGTCACCGATAAACTCTGCCAGTGGCCGGCCGTTCAGGCGATCGCGCGGGATATCGTCCGCCACGTTGTGGCCCGGATCGCCGTTCACTATCTTGTTGACGCCAAAGTGCTTCTCGTCGAAATAGACGCCGCGGCTTAGCCCCAGATCCGGATAGAAGGTCTGCTGGAAACCGGCAGCCAGCTCGTCGATGTTGACCTCCAGCGCCTTGAGCAGACCGAGCGCCACCGGGCTGTAGACCGAACGCGGTGATTGCAGGGACTCACTGCCGCCGTAACCCAGACGCAGGCCATCGGGGGTAGTGAACTCGTTGCGCTTGGCGTGGCCGCCGAAGTCGTCGTGGTTGTCGAGCAGCAGGATCTTTTTATCCGCGCCGAGCAGTTGTTGATAGAAGCAGGCGGCGGCCAGACCGCTGATCCCGGCGCCGACGATCACCAGATCGTACTCTCCCTCTAGGGGAATATTGGCAAAATCATACTGCTTGCCGTCACGGGCGATGCTGTGGGCCGGTTCGAAAGAGCCCGGGTGGTTGCCGCGCAGGCCGGTGAGGGCGGGCGGGTAGGCTAGGGTTTTATCCGCCAGCGCGCTGCCGCCTTCGGCAGCCTTGAGCAGATTGATGGGGGCTACGCCTGCCGCAATGGTGATGGCAACGCCGTTGAGAAAATCTCTGCGTGTAATACTCATGGCTATCCCTGTGTTAGGAGAAGTAATGAATAAGTGGATTCATTATGGGGGGGAGACACAGACCCTGTTCAGGATTGGGCGCCGAATCTACCGCTATCCTCACGCTGAGTCCATACGATTGCTAATGGATTATTAAGCACCATTTTCCTGCTTGTGACGAGAGTGATGCGCTGATGGGGGGGATTTGCCCTGTCGCAGGGCAAATTATCTTCCGGCTCGGTCGGTCAATGATTGCCGCAGCTGATTAGTTTGGGAGACGTTCGGGCATCATTGTCGACTCGGGGGGATGATCGCGCTAAGCTCTTAACTACTTGTTTTATCGACTCTCTTTTTTATTCATAGGCATAAAGGCCACTCAGGAGGCGCAATGAACTGGTACATCTCGGTCCTCAAGCAATATGCGGTATTCAGCGGGCGGGCCCGTCGCACCGAATACTGGATGTTCGTGCTGTGCAACGTCATCGTCATGCTGCTGCTCGGCATGGTGGACAAGCTGATCGGCGGCGACAATGAGCTGATCAGCTCCATCTATTCGCTGGCGGTGCTGCTGCCATCGCTGGCGGTGGCGGCCCGTCGTCTGCACGATACCGACCGCAGCGCTTGGTGGCTGCTGCTCGGGCTTATCCCCATTATCGGCACCCTGGTGCTTATCTACTTTATGGTTTGCAACGGTCAGCAGGGGCCAAACCGCTTCGGTGACGATCCCAAAGCGGCCCCCTCGCAGGGCTTTATCGTCAGCTAACGGGCGCGGCTTGGCCAATCATCGGTCAATAAAAAGAGAGGGAGGCATCACGCCTCCCTCTCTTTTTCGTGTTGATGGCCGATCAACGCTCAATCAGCGGGGCGGAGCGGTAGCTCCACATGCCGTAGGTGCGCAGGGCGTCGCGGTAGATGCCGAGCAGCTCGCTCTCGCTCGGGGTGGCCAGCTCCTCGAGGGGTTTGTCGGGGTAGCTGACGCTCGCCACCTTGATGTTGGCCGGACCAATCTGGTCGCAGGCGATTTCCAGCACCGTCTGGCCGCGGCGTACATGGCTGGCGGAGCTTACCAGCACCGCATAGTCAATCTGGTGGCGGGCGAGGGCATAGGCGCTGTAGAGGGCGTTGTCCACCGTGCTGGTGGCGTAGTTCTCTTCAATCAGGCGGCTGCGGTCGATGCCGTGGTTGGCCAGCCAGTCAGCCATCAGCTTGCCCTCGGTCTGGCGGTTCTGGGGCACGCCGCCGGTCAGGATGAGCAGCGCTTCCGGGTCGGCTTTGGCCAGATCAAGGGTGGTTTGCAGACGGCCCAGCAGGATCTTGTCCATGCTGCCGTCGGGATTGAGGGCGTAGCCCAGGGTGACGATGGCGCGTTTGCCCTCCCTGCTGGCCTTGACCTGATCCTCGGTCAGTTCGGTCTGCAGCGGGGCGGCGGTGATCCGCTGCACCCGGGCGATGATCTCCTCCAGATCGGCGGCGCGGCCGCCGTTGCGATCCGCCACTTTCGCCAGATAGCTGCGGGAAGCCTCCTTGTTACCCTTTACCAGCTGCCAGATGGCGAGATAGCTGTTGATGTCGAGATCATCGGGGGCGACGGCTTGCGCCTGCTCCAGCAAGGTGATGGCGCGGCTCAGGTTGCCGTTGTAGATCTGGGCGTTGGCCGCCGAGATGAGCAGGTCGGTGCGGTAGGGTTCAAGCTGGTAGGCGGCCAGCAGCCGCTCGGTCACCAGCTCCATATTGCTCGGCATCTTGGCGGTAAAACCGGCGTGGGAGATTTTGGCTGGCGACTTGTAGATTTGCAGCGCTTCGCCGAGCAACATGTCCACCGCCTGGCGTTTGCTGACCAGGGTATTGAGGTCGTGCTCCATTTGCATCGAGCTCTCGGCCGCTTGCAGGGCGAGGGGCGAGAGCGCCAGCAGGCCGCCGAGGGTGAGGGCAAGAAGGGTCTGTTTCATCAAAAGGTCCTCTGTCGGGCTGAATCGCGCCGTGGGCTCCGGTTTGCGGGCCGATGCGACGAGGCAAATGTGCGTCAATTCAGTCTGTTAGTGCCAAAGAGAGGGCAATATAGCAGCTAACGGCGTGGCAAACTGTGAGTCGGGGCGGGTCGTCGGGTGATGCCACACCAGTGGCCGCAAAAATGGCCGCAACGGGTCAGCTGCCATCTGAAAGGGACAGGGGGAGCGTGACTCCCCCTCCCTCTGTTGCGATGCAAGACAGATGGGGTGTCAATCCATCTGTTGGCGAGTGTTCGCGGTCAGTTCCACATCGGGGAGACGCGAGCTTCCAGCGTCTCTTGCTGCTCTTCGGGCATATCGCTGAAGAAGTTGAGTTGGGTCTGCTCCTCCACCTCACGTACCGAGACCCGGTAGTCGGCGATCTGGCTGATGGGCACCTCTTCCTGCGGCATGATAAAGGCGATGGCCTGCAGTCTGGCCGGGTCCATCACGATCTTGTAGTAGGCGCTCGGGATCGCCACACCCTGACCAATGGACTCTTCAGAGCCGGTAAAGATGGGGCCGGTGATCACCTGCACATCCTTGCGGGAAACCGCCCACTTGTTCACCTTGTCCTCCAGCACGCGCCACGCCTTCTGGTTGAGCACCCCGATCTGAGGTGTCATGTTGCTCAGCAGGAAGCTCTCTTTCATGGTGTTCTTGTTCGATTTCATGTCCCCCGCTGGGGCCTGATGGCCACGGTCGTAGCCCGAGCCCTTGTAGTCGGAGAGGGTGGCGCGGTAGGCAACCGGGATCTCCCTGTCCTCGGCGAAGGCATCCTTGCGGGGCACTGTGCCCTGTGCGCTCTGGGCGGTCATTCGGTAGGAGACCCAGTCCGCCACCTTGTAGTCGTAGTTGTAGCCGACGGCATACCCTTCACGGCAGAGCTTCTGATCCGATTCGGAGGGCAGACCAAAGCGCACGTGCTCACCGCACTCCCAATGGGCGGCCAGCAAGGGGGTGGCAGTGAGGGTGAGGGTAACAGCCAGAACCAATTTATTGATTTTTATCATTTTTGTGATGCTCCAGTTTAGTAGGCGGAGCCATTTGACATGAGATCTGACCAGCGCTTCAATTGCTGTTTTTTTACACGTCACCGTTCTGTGACGGCTCGCCAAGATCCGTGATGTGACTGGTTAATATGTTTTAAATCAGTGGCTTGGTCGGTGGGATGATGTGCGGTTGCTCGGCAGACAACGAAAAGGGGCCCGCGATGGGCCCCTGGTGCTGGTTGGTCTGACTGCTATCAGGCGGCGTTTGCCTTGTTGCCCAGCGTGCGGGCCAGCAGTGCTTCCGGATTGTGGATCGCCTCCTTGGTCTTCACGTCGATGACCTCGATATCGGTGAAGCGCTCGCGGTTCTTGATAGCCACGTCGTGGGCGAAGATGACGCAGCGGGCGTTGGCGACATCCTTGGCGGTAATGCGGTTGATGATGCCGTTGGCGCCCTGGGTCTCGACCTTGATCTTGATCCCCTGCTGGGCAGCGGCCTTCTGCAGGCTCTTGGCGGCGAGGAAGGTGTGGGCCACGCCAGACGGGCAGGCAGTGATGGCCAGTACGTCTGCTTCCCCTTCCGCTTCAATGACTTCGAAGCTGGTTTGGGTGGTAGTGACGTCATCTTCTTCGCTCACTGGCTTTTTCAGCAGGTTGACGATGATGGCAGTGGTCAGGGCGCCGAGGATGGTACCCAGGATGTAGCCCATCTTGCCTTCAACAACCGGCAGGACAATCCAGCCACCCCAGGGGGCGTGGTTGATACTGTGCATCATGAAGCCGGTGATGTTGCCGACGATGCCGCCTGCGACGATGGCCGGGATAACACGCATGGGGTCAGCAGCGGCAAACGGGATGGCACCTTCACTGATACCGATCATGCCCATGATGGCGGCCGCTTTGCCGGATTCACGCTCCTCTTTCTTGTAACGCTTCGGAGACATAAAGGTCGCCAGTGCCATACCGAGCGGCGGCACACAGATGGCGATGCCGACACCGCCCATCAGCCAGGGCTGGGTGTTGACCTGAGTCTGGGCAAACAGGGTAGCAACCTTGTTGACCGGGCCGCCCATATCGAAGGCGGTCATACCACCCAGAATGGCACCTAGCATCACTTTACCTGAGCCCGCCATGCTGGAGAGCCAGTGGTTCATCCCTTCCATCATGGCGGCGATCGGGGCACCGATCCCCCACATCACGATGCCACACACCAGGAAGGTACCGATCAGCGGATAGATGAAGATCGAACCAAGGGAGGTCATTGAGTCAGGCAGCTTGATCCGTTTGAGCTGATTGACCACGAAACCTGCGATAAAGCCCACCAGAATGGCGCCGAGGAAACCGGTTTGATAGTGCTGAACGGCAATCCAGGAGCCGATCATGCCCGGGGCCAGGCCCGGCTTGTCAGCCAGCGAGTAGGCGATGTAGCCACCCAGTACGGCAGTAAACAGAGTCAGACCGGCGATACCCATGGTGGCCATGTCTTTGAGGAAGCCCGCTTCCGGCACGGCGCCCTTGCCGCTCATCATCACTGACAGGGAGAGCAGCACACCGCCCGCCACGATGAAGGGGATCATGTGGGAAGTACCAAACAGCAGGTGCTGCTTCATGGTATTGAGGCGATCCTTGAAGGTGCGATCGGTGGGTTCAACCGGAGCAGTGGCAGCCGATTTGGCGGCTGCCGCCGGTTTTTCCATTTTCGGGCCTTGCTTGAGCAGGGTCAGGGCTTGCTCGACAGTGGTGGCCGCCTTCATCTGCTCGATAAAACCGGGTTCCAGCAGACGGGTAGAGAGCTCCGCCAGCACTTCGATGTGGTGGTTGGCGCCGCCATCCGGGGAGGCAATCATGAAGATCAGCTGGGTCGGTTTGCCATCTTCGGCGCCGTACTCGATACCTTGGCGGCTGACACCGATGGCAATGGCCGGACGACTGACCGCCTTGCTCTTGGCGTGGGGCAGGGCGACACCCTGCTCGAAGCCGGTGCAGTCCAGCTGTTCGCGGGCCCAGATATCCTTGACGAATTGCTGTTGATCAGACACGGCGCCATCGCGAGCCAGCATCTGTGCCATCTCGTCGAACAGGGCCTCCTTGCTGGTGGCCTTCAACTCCAGGCAGATGAGTCTGCCGTTGGTCATGGTGGGTAACATATTACTCTCCTGGCTCCGTTGCCGAGCCGCATGATGGGGGGAACAATTGACCTGGATATTGTTCTCCCGTTGGCGCGGTGCCGAAATCGGACAAATGTGCCGTTTACTGGATTTTTGTGCTGGCAAGAATGAGCTGTGACTCTCATCTCGTTTTGGTGTGATGATTAAACTCTATGTGAACATGAATTTAATCATTTAATATCAATCGCTTATTTTGGTTTTGTTCGTGCAAAATCTTATCTGAGTGTCCAAGTCGATGATGAGTTTTCTGTGATGGAATGGATATTTGTGTGATTTGTTATGGGTCAATAGTGTGAGCTGGTTGGCAAATAGCAGGCGCCTCAAGTGATTTTATTGTCATTAATTGGGAGGGAGATAACTCTGAGAGTCTGGTCAACCGTGTTGTGAAGCGATGAAAGGGGATGGATGGGGATAAAAAACAAGGGCCATCATTGATGGCCCTTGCGCATGTTCGGGTGGGGGCATCGCCCGGGATGTGCTCGTTAGCAGCGGTTGCCGGCGCGGGCGACCCGCCCTTCGGCCAGCAGCTGGTAGCTGCCGGTGGTGGCCGGGATAAAGGCGGACTTGCCCTTCTCGAGACGCAGCGTCTCATCGCCGCGCTTGAGGAGCACGGTTGCATCGATGGCAAACAGGATCTCGGCGCTGGCGGTGGTGAGCTGGTGCTCGCCTGCCGGGTAGATGCTGAAAGTGAAGTCAGGTACCGGCACGTCGAAGTGCTGTACCGCACCATCACAGCGGGGGGACAGCAGGATCTGGTCGTCCGGCTTGGGCAAGCAGCGGGTGCAATCCAAAAGCTCTGCCACATCGATGTATTTGGGGGTGAGGCCGGCGCGCAGCACGTTGTCGGAGTTGGCCATGATCTCGAGACCCGTGCCGCGCACATAGGCGTGCGGGGTACAGGCATCGAGGAACATCGCCTGACCGGGTTGGAGGGTCACCACGTTGAGCAACAGCGGCGAGAAGAGGCCCACATCTTCCGGGTACTGGGCCGCCAGACTGGTGATGAGGGCAAACGTCTCCTCATCCTGATGGGCGGCGGCATAGGTTAGCAGCCCTGCCAGCGCCTCCTCCTTGCGCGCCCCTTCCAGTACCAGCAGCTGGTGGAAGAAGTGCTGCAGGCCCGCTTCATTCTGGCTGGCGGCAAGGGCTGCGGTCAGATCGGTGATGGCCGCCAGATTGACCCGCTCGAACAGTGCCAGAATGGCGGGAATGGCGCGAAAGCCGTTCATCGCCTGATAGGGGGTGAGGGCAAACACCAGCTCGGGCTTGTGGTTCGGGTCCTTGTAGTTGCGATTGCTCGCCTTGATATCGATGCCTGTGGCCTCCTCTTTGGCAAAGCCCGCTTCGGCCTGAGCCTTGCTCGGGTGCACCTGAATGGAGAGAGCCTTCTCGGCACACAACACCTTGAACAGGAACGGCAGGCTGCCAAAACGGGCGAAGGTGGCCTCACCCAGCGCGGCGGCCGGAGCCTTGTCGATCACCGAAGAGAGCTTTTGCACACTGCCCGCCAGCGTCACCTCGGAGCAGCCGTTGGGGTGGGCGCCCATCCAGAGCTCGGCCTGGGGTTTGCCTTGTGGGTTGGGAATGCCAAACAGGGTGGTGAGGGAGTCATGACTGCCCCAGTCATAGCCTTGAATCGGGTTTTGCATCAACAGAAAGGAGGGCAGATCGCTACTGCTCATAAGGGACGCCTCGTCTAGTTTGAAGAAAATCGGGTGCAGAAAAGGGTGGCATTACTGCTGTGGACCGGACTATAACATGGGCGGTCGTGCGTGCCGCAACCGCTTGCCTCTCTCTTGATCAGGATCACCATGTCTCTCATCTTCAGCCAACTGCTCGACGGAGCCCTGAGCGAACAGGTTCCATTTGACCAAATCTGGTTTGCCAGTGAACAGGGGGTGCCTCCCAGTTTCAGCTATCAGGTCAACTTTCCCCGCCTCGAGCTGGTCTTTAGTGGCGAGTATCTCAACCAAATTTGGGACAAGGAGGAGGGGGTCAGAGAGATCAGCGTATTGCCGGGGCAGGCGCTCTACATTCCCCCCAACGGCTGGAACAAGCCGCTTTGGACCACCGACTGCTCGGTGCTGAGCCTGCTGTTTGGTAAACGCCAGCTGGGGTTCAGTCTGGTGAGCAAGCGCCGTGAAGATCCCGATTTCTTCGATGTGCAAAAGCACAGCATCATGGCGCGGGCGGGCCATGTGATCGAACACATTTTGGCGGCGCTGAACGTACTGACCGAGGATCCTGGTCGCTCCCCCACCGATGATCACCTGCTGCAGGCCCTGCTGGCGAGTGCCCGTCAGCTGTTGCTGGAGTCCGCCACGGATCGGCCACGGGGGGCAGAGCTCTTTCACGGGATCTGCATCTATATCCAGGAGAACTTTCACCGTCCCATCACCCGTGACTCCATTGCCCACCGCTTCAACGTTTCAGCCAGCCATCTCTCCCACCTGTTCCGCGAGCAGGGTCATATGCGCCTTGCCGATTACATCAGCTGGGTGCGGATCGATCGGGCCAAATTCATGCTGAAAAAGTACCGCTTTCGTCTTGAAGAGGTGGCCAGTCGCTGCGGTTACAGTGACGTGAACTACTTCTGCCGGGTGTTCAAACAGAAGACCGGCTTGACCCCTTCCCAGTATCGTTCCCTGAGTCAGCCGCAGGCGGTGGCCAGCGAGCTGGAGGGATAACGGGGCTGGGTCGGGAAGGCGTGGTGACGGCGCACTGGCGGGTGGCTACCTCTTTGGTCTGACATGCTTTCTTGTCGTTTTATTATGAAAATGAATGGGCTAAGATGGCCGCGCGCAACAAACAAGTTGATAACAAACGGAAGTTAGGAGATGCCGATGGAAAGCAAAGTAGTAATCCCGACCCAGGGTCAGAAAATCACAGTCGATGCCAACGGCAAGCTGCAGGTTCCCAACCATCCGATCATTCCGTTTATTGAAGGGGATGGCATCGGTGTTGACGTAACCCCGGCCATGTTGAATGTGGTGAATGCTGCGGTCGAGAAAGCCTACAAGGGCGAGCGCAAGATCGCCTGGATGGAGATCTATACCGGCGAGAAATCGACTCATGTCTATGGCGAAGGTGCCTGGCTGCCGGCCGAAACCCTGGATTTCATTCGTGAATATTGCGTGGCCATCAAGGGCCCGCTGACTACTCCGGTCGGTGGCGGTATTCGCTCCCTCAACGTGGCCCTGCGTCAGGAGCTGGATCTCTACATCTGCCTGCGCCCGGTGCGTTACTACGACGGCACCCCGAGCCCGGTGAAACGTCCTGATCTGACCGACATGGTGATCTTCCGCGAAAACGCTGAAGACATCTACGCCGGTATCGAGTGGAAGGCCGACAGTGCCGAAGCGAACAAGGTGATCGCCTTCCTGCAAAACGAGATGGGCGTGAAGAAAATTCGCTTCCCCGAGTCCTGCGGGATCGGCATCAAGCCGATGTCCAAAGCCGGTACCGAGCGTCTGGTGCGTGCCGCCATCGAGTACGCCATCGACAACGATCGCGACTCCGTGACCCTGGTGCACAAGGGCAACATCATGAAGTTCACCGAAGGTGCCTTCAAGGATTGGGGCTATGCTCTGGCTCAGAACGAGTACGGTGCCCAGCTGATCGACGGCGGCCCCTGGTGCTCCTTCAAGAACCCGAAAACCGGCAAGACCATCGTCATCAAGGATGTCATCGCCGATGCCTTCTTGCAGCAGATCCTGCTGCGTCCGGCCGAGTATGATGTCATCGCCTGTATGAACCTCAACGGCGACTACATCTCCGACGCGCTGGCCGCTCAGGTAGGCGGTATCGGTATCGCGCCGGGTGCCAACATCGGTGACGGCGTGGCCCTGTTCGAAGCGACCCACGGTACTGCGCCGAAGTATGCCGGTCAGGACAAGGTCAACCCGGGCTCCCTGATCCTCTCCGCCGAGATGATGCTGCGCCACATGGGCTGGGTCGAAGCGGCCGATCTCATCATCAAGGGGATGGAAGCGGCGATCCGCAACAAGACCGTCACCTATGACTTCGAGCGTCTGATGGAAGGGGCCACCCTGCGCTCCTGCTCCCAGTTTGCTCAGGACATGATCGACCAGATGTAATCTGCTGCTTGCCAGAAACGCAAAACCGGCGCCATGTGCGCCGGTTTTTTTATCGCGAAAGAGTGAAGGGGCTTATTGCGCCTGCTCTACGTGTTGCTGATAGCGTTGCTGCCATTTGCTGGTTTCTGCTTCATCACCCTGGGCCTTCCAGAAGGCGCAGATGGTGTTGGCAAGTTCCGAAGCCATCGCATGATCTCCGTCACGTCGACTCATCAGATAATCTCCCAGCCAGCTTTGATATTGTTTCATTACCCGATCTCCTTATCTCATGTGCCCTTGAGGGTGCCCACCTTGACGGGAGCCTGTCGGCTCATCCTGGGGAGAACATCATCAGGCATGATGGTGCAAAGTCACGACCCGGGCAGAGAGCCCGATGGGCCATCTGGCGGCGAACGTGACGCGAGATGTCAAAAAATGAGCGCCATTTTAGCACAAACTGACCAACTTGGGGAAATTGTCGCCATGGATTGCGACAGAACTGCCCCATCCCCTTGTTCCCAAAACAGAAAACCCGCCGTGATGGCGGGTTGATTTGCAGATAAAAGTGGCAAAAAAGCCTAGATCTTGGCGCTGGCCAGGTACTTTGCCATCTCTTCGGCGGGCACCATGCCACCGCCGGTGGCCCACACAAGATGGGTTGCCTGTGCCATGGTTGCGGCATCGCAACCGCGCCCGGTGAGCCACTCGGGATTGGCTGCCACCCGCCACGGGCCAGCCATACCAGCCAGAGCGGAGGGCTCGAGTGTGATCTGCTCATCGCGCGCCAGCAGTCCGAGCAGGTCATACATCTCCTGATCGTTCAGGGTGTAGAAGCCATCGAGCAGTCGTTCCATGGTGCGGCCGACGAAGCCGGAGGCGCGACCTACAGCGAGGCCGTCGGCTGCGGTGAGGTTATCGATGCCCAGATCCTGCACCGCAATGGCATCATGCAATCCGGTGTGGACCCCCAGCAACATGCAGGGGGAGTGAGTGGGCTCGGCGAAGAAGCAGTGGACGTTGTCTCCGAACGCGAGCTTGAGACCAAAGGCCACGCCGCCCGGGCCGCCACCCACGCCGCAGGGGAGGTAGACGAACAGCGGGTGGTCGGCATCCACCTTGATGCCCATCTGGTCGAACTGCGCTTTCACCCGCTCGCCCGCAACCGAGTAGCCGAGGAACAGGGTGCGGGAGTTCTCGTCGTCGATAAAGAAGCAGTTGGGATCGCGCTCGGCCTCTTTGCGCCCCTGTTCCACCGCCACCCCGTAATCCTCGGCATATTCGACCACGATGACACCGTGCTCGCGCAGCTTGCGCTTCTTCCACTCCCGCGCATCGGCTGACATGTGGACGGTAACGGTAAAGCCCAGCTTGGCGCTCATGATGCCGATGGACATGCCAAGGTTGCCAGTGGACCCCACTGCGATGCTGTACTGGCTGAAGAACTGGCGAAACTCGTCGCTGAACAGTTTGCGGTAGTCATCCTCTTCGCAGAGCAGTCCCGCCTTGATCGCCAACTGTTCGGCGTGAGTCAGCACCTCGTAGATACCGCCTCGCGCCTTGATGGAGCCGGAGATGGGCAGGTGACTATCTTTTTTCAGCAGCAGTCGACCGGTGACCTCAACCCCGTAGCGCTGGTTGAGCGTAGCCTGCATCGCCGGAATAGCGGCGATCTCGGACTCCAGAATACCGTTGCTGGCGCGGGTCTCGGGGAAGGCTTCGCACATGTAGGGGGCGAAGCGGGCCAGCCGAGCGGAAGCGTCCGCCACATTGTTGTTATTGAGCCCCACATAGGGCAGACCGGCAGCCAGAGTGGTGGTGTTGGGGTTGAACCAGGTGACTGGCTCAAGCGCGATCAGGGATTGCACCAGTGGAAATTGCGCTGTGAGCTGTTGGACGTCGATGTTTTTCATAGTGTTCTCGGTCTTGTTACACGATAAAGGAGAGCAGGAAGGTACCGGCCAGCGCCATCAGGGAGGCAACAAAGGTGGCGGTGGTGTAGTACTTGAGCGTTTCGTTCAGGGTGGCGCCGCAATACTGCTTGACCAGCCAGAACAGGGAATCGGTCACCATGGTGAAGCCAATAGCGCCGGAGCCGATGGCCAGGGTCATGATCTCCGGGCTGATATCCGGGTAGTGCACCATGATGGGGGAGACGATAGCGGTGGCGCCCATCATGGCAACGGTAGCGGAGCCCACGGCGGCGTGTAGCACGATAGCCACCAGCCAGGCGAGCAGAATGGGGTGCATATCCAGCTGTGAGAGGATAGTGGCCAGACTATCGCCCAGCCCACTCGCCTTGAGTACGCCGTTGAAGGCGCCGCCCGCTCCGATAATGAGCAGGATATTGGCGATGGAGGAGAAGCACTCCTCGGTCTTGTTGAGCAGCCCTTCCATCTTCATCTGCTGGCGGATCCCCAGCACGTAGTAGGCGGTGAAGGCGGCGATAAACATGGCGGTGATGGGGTTGCCGATAAACTCCAGCACGGTGTAGAGGTGGCTGGCGTGCTCCATATTGAGCTCGGCGACCGTCTTGGCCAGCATCAGCAGGATGGGCAGCAGCACGGTAAAGAGCGAGGCGCTTAAGGTCGGGAGAGTTGCTTCATCGCGAGCCTTGATGTCGGCAAAGGCAGCGGGCACCTCCTTGAAAGGGAGCCGGTTGCCCAGCAGTTTGAGGAACAGCGGGCCGCCGATAAGCGAGGCAAAGAGGCCGACCGCCAGACCATAGACGATGACAGAACCCACATCGGCGCCCAACTGATTGGTGACATAGAGGGCAGCAGGGTGGGGCGGCACTATGCAGTGCACGGCCATCAGGGCGGTGCAGAGCGGAATGGCCAGGGTCAGCAGCGAGGTTCTGGTCTTGCGGGCGATGGAGAAGGCGAGCGGAATGAGTAGCACCACCCCCACTTCGACAAAGAGGGTGATGCCGCACACCAGACCGACCAGTACCATGATGACCTGAGGCGAGAGCCAGCGGCATCTTTGCAGGGTGAGACCGATGCGCTCTGCAGCCCCCGACACCTCCATCATCTTGCCGAGTATGGTGCCAAGACCGATGACGGCGGCGAGAAAGCCTAGCGTGCCGCCAATGCCCGCTTCCATGGCGCTGACCATCTTGAGGGGCTCCATCCCCATCAGGGTGCCCACATAGAAGCTTGCCAGCAGCAGGGCAAGGAAAGGATGCACCTTGCCCTTCACTATGGTGACCACGATAAGAACGATGCTACTTAGCAAGGTAGCGATGACCCATACCTCTGAACTCATACTGCGCCTCGACATCTGTTGTGTGTGATTGTTTATGCGCTTATTGAATGAAAATGAGGTGGGGCTGACAAATGATGAAATCGACCACTTGGATGAAATGAGATGATGCAAAGGCGCTACATTGGTCACAATTTATCGAAATCACACTCTTTGGGTCTTTTGGTTTCATCCTGAAGGTGGCCGGTGGGTGTATCATCGGCGGCCATTGCGAAGAGGGGTATGAATGTATAACGGGGATAATTACATATCGCGCAACAAGCTGCTGAGTGGCTACCAGCTGGCCAAGCTGCACACCTTCGAGGCGGCCGCCCGCCACGGATCCTTTGCCATGGCGGCCGATGAGCTGTCGCTGAGTCCCAGTGCCGTGAGTCACCGGATCAGCGCGTTGGAAGAGGAGCTGGGGTTCAAGCTCTTTGAGCGTTTCCACCGCAAGGTGGTACTGACGGCGGATGGGCAGCGGGTGTTCTGGGCGCTCAAATCCTCACTGGAGTTCATCAATCAGGAGATCCTGGAGATCAAGAATCAGGAGCTCTCCGGTACCCTGACCATCTATTCGCGTCCCTCCATCGCCCAGTGCTGGCTGGTGCCCAGGCTGGCGGATTTCTCCCGCCTGCATCCGCAGATCGAGCTCAATATCATCACCGGCAACGAGACCATCAACCTGCATGGTTATGGCATCGATTTGACCCTCTATTTCGATGAGAAGAGCCCGGAGCGGCTTGCCATCCACCCGCTGATGGATGAGTACATGCTGCCGGTCTGCAGCCCGGAATATGCCGAGCAGCACGGGCTTGTCGGCAATCCCGCCAACTTGTCCTTGTGCCGTCTGCTCCATGATCGGCAGGCATGGGGATTTGACTCGGATACCGACGAATGGAGCTGCTGGGCTCGCCACGCCGGGGTCAGCCTCGAGGCATGCCAGCTGAGCATGGGTTTTGATCGCTCGGATCTCGCCATCATCGCCGCCATGAATCACGCCGGGATCGCCATGGGGCGCAAGAATCTGGTGAGCAAGCGACTGGCACGCAACGAGCTGGTGGCCCCTTTTGCCGGGCTGGAGATCAAGTGCGAGCAGCGTTATTACATGGCGACCCTGCCCAATCGGGCGTGTCCCAAGATCCAGGCCTTTATCGACTGGGCGCAGGAAATGGCTGCCGAGATGGAATGAACAGAGGCCGGTGCGCAAGAGCAAAATGAAGATGGTAAAGCGCGAGTGAACGAAGGTAGCGGTTTAACGTAGCGGGAAAATAGGGGGAGAGGGGTTGGCTGATAGTGGTTGGTCGCGAGTGGCCTTGCTGCCAACACCGGGTGGCTGGCAGCAAGGAAACGGTCGGGATCAGGTGGTCTTTTCCAGATGGTTCTGGTAAATCTGCTGCCACTTGTCCAGTTCGTTTTCATCACCCTGCTGCTGCCAGAACTCGCAGATGGAACTCGCCATCTCGCATGCCATGGCGTGGTCACCGTCACGGCGACTCATCAGGTATTGCCCCAGCCAGCTTTGATACTGTTTCATTGCACGATCTCCTTATCTATTTAACCCTTGATACTGCAGCTGTGGGACACCCGTCCGGCAGTGTTGCGCCACACTCCACTTTCGCCGCGCGCTGCTTGTTATCGCCTCGCTTGTTGTTAATCAGGACAGAGAGCGTATGAGAAAGCGGCGAAAGTGTTAAAAATTGGCCACCACCTTATCACAAAATGGTGTGATATGCAGGCTTTGGGGCCAATTGAGTTATAAGCATGGGCTGAGTGTCCCGACATAACGACAGGGATTGACGGAGAGTATCGGCACGCAACTTGTGCCACGAGCAGGCGTGTGAGCCGTTACTGGGTCACCCGACGCGCCTGCCAGTAGCGGCTGTTCCAGTAGACGTTGTCGAGGCGCGAGCGGATCACCCCCTTGCTGGTGGAGGCGTGGATAAACTCGCCGGCACCGGTGTAGACCCCCACATGGTACTGCTGCCAGCCGGTCTTGAAGAAGACCAGATCCCCGTGTTGCAGCCGGTAGCGATCCACCGGTTTGCCAATGCTGGCCTGGGATTCGGTGGTTCTTGGCAGGTTGAAGCCCAGCACCTGACTGTAGGCTAGCTGGGTAAAAGCGGAGCAGTCGAGCCCGGCGCGGCTGGCACCGCCCATCCGGTAGGGGACACCGTGCCACTGCTGGTAGAAACCATCAAAGGCACTGCTCTGCCGGGGGGCCGGAGGCGGCTCCGGCGTGCTGGAGCAGGCGGCCAGCAACAGAGTCAGCAGGGATAGCAGCAGCGTGCGATACATCGGGGCTCTCTC
The DNA here is from genome assembly GCF_051948815.1 of Aeromonas sp. Lyrl_2. Lineage (NCBI taxonomy): Bacteria > Pseudomonadati > Pseudomonadota > Gammaproteobacteria > Aeromonadales > Aeromonadaceae > Aeromonas > Aeromonas sp. Lyrl_2. The sequence continues at coordinate 116,654 of NZ_JAYJLJ010000005.1, read as the reverse complement.
CACGGACGGATCTACCAAACGAGACATTCATCGCGCGCCAGTTTCTGCCACACCGTTTTGGCTACAGGCGCTGGCGCGACAACTTTTCCATCATAAACAGGGATCTGGCTTCATACCTAGTCTCTGGAGGGAAAAATGTGGCGGGGGATTGAAAAACGCCAGCCCGAGGGCTGGCGTTTGTTGTCACTTGCAGTGGCTGACCAGCGGGGTCAGCAGCTCGGCCAGCTTGTAGAAGGTCTGCACCCGGGTGGTACTGGGGCGCCAGACCAGACCGATCTCGCGATAGGGGGTCTCTCCCGGCAGCGGGATGGCCACCAGATCGGAGTTGGCAAGAATGCCGGCATCGATGGCCATCTGCGGAAGGAAGGTGGTGCCGAGACCCGCTTCCACCATCTGCACCAGGGTGTGCAGGCTGGTGGCGGCGAACGGGTTGATCTTGCTCTTGTCCCGCAGGCGACAGGCGCTCACCGCATGTTCGGTGAGGCAGTGCTCCCGCTCCAGCAGGAAGATGCTCTGGTTGGGCAGCTCCTTGTAGTCGAACGGGGTATGCAGACCGGCCGCCATGCTGGCGGGCATCACCATGTGGAACGGATCCTGGCCGACGGTCTTGCAGTGAAAACCGCCGATCTCGATGGGCAGGGCGAGGATCAGCAGATCGAGCTGACCCTGTTCCAGCTGCTTGAGCAGATTGCTGGTGGTGTCTTCGCGCAGCAACAATTCGAGGTCAGGATAGGTCTTGCTGCACTCTTTGAGCAGCTTGCTCAGCAGGAAGGGGGCGATGGTGGGAATGCAGCCCAGACGTACCGTCCCCTGCATCACGCCGCCCTGATGTTGCCCGAGCTCCATCAGATCCCGAGCATCGGAGAGCAAATTGCGAGCGCGCTCGACGATTTCCATGCCGACCGGGGTCATAATGAAGCTCTTGTGGTCCCGCTCCACCAGTTGCAGGTTCATCATGTCCTCCAGCGTCTGGATCCCGGTACTCAGGGTCGACTGGCTGACATGACAGGCCTTGGCGGCGCGGTTGAAGTTCTTGTGCTCATCGAGAGCGACCAGATATTGCAGCTGTTTGAGGCTGGGCCAACGTTGCATAGAAAAACCCGATTGATGCTATCTATTTAATTTGATTTAACTAATCTACCACCGGGTCTATAGTTTGTCGCTTGAATTAGATGGACTTGGCTCTAGGTAGCCCAATCCTCACCGGATTGTTCACTTCACATAAAGAGGAATTGAATATGGTATTGGTAGGCCGTCCCGCACCCGATTTTACCGCCGCTGCTGTTCTGGGTAATGGCGAGATCGTTGATTCATTCAACCTGTCATCCCACATCAAAGGCAAAGCTGCCGTTGTCTTCTTCTATCCGCTCGATTTTACCTTCGTCTGCCCGTCCGAGCTGATTGCCTTTGATCACCGTTATGAAGAGTTCCAGAAGCGTGGTGTGGAAGTGATCGGTGTTTCCATCGATTCCCAGTTCTCCCACAACGCATGGCGCAATACCAAAGTGGAAGATGGCGGTATCGGTCAGGTCAAGTACCCGCTGATCGCCGACGTGAAACACGAAATCTGCAAAGCCTATGACGTTGAACATCCGGAAGCTGGTGTGGCGTTCCGTGGCTCCTTCCTGATCGACAAGAACGGTGTCGTTCGTCACCAGGTGGTCAACGATCTGCCGCTGGGCCGCAACATCGACGAGATGCTGCGCATGGTTGATGCCCTGCAATTCCACGAAGAGCACGGCGAAGTGTGCCCGGCTCAGTGGGAAAAAGGCAAAAAAGGTATGCAAGCCTCTCCGGATGGCGTTGCCAAGTACCTGTCCGAGAATGCTGACTCCCTGTAATCGGGTCGCACTCTGCGTGAAGAACCGGCGCCTTGGCGCCGGTTTTTTTATACCTGCGATTCACCTATCACCTGACATAGCGGTCACACTCTTCTCGCCCTTAGCCCCTCGTTATTCCAAGCTGCCGTTCGCTGGCGTACTCGTCGTTTCGGGATGAGATGTTGACCCCTATGGCTGGGTGGGGGATGTGCTGACAGACAAACATGAGCCATAAAAAAAAAAGCGCGCCATAGGCGCGCTCAGTTCACAAGCGGAGGCGTTATTCCTCAAAGATCCCGAAGTGATCCTTGGCAAAATTGACCCGCTGCTCCACGTTCATCTTCACCTGGCCCAGCTTCTCGATGGTCTTGAGATTGGGCACCAGGCCGCGACCGTTGGCGATCTGGATGGCAAGACCGGGGCGGGCGTTGAGCTCCAGCAGCATGGGGCCGCGGAACTTGTCCAGCACCATGTCTGTTCCGATATAGCCCAGACCCGACATCTCGTAGCAGGAGGCAGCCAGGGTGAGCAGGGTATCCCAGTGGGGCACCTTGAGCTCATAGAGATCGAGGCCGGTATCCGGATGATGGCGCAGCGGATTGCCAAACTGCACTGCCCGCAGGGCACGACCGGTACGCAGGCACAAACCCACCCCCACGGCGCCCTGGTGCAGGTTCGCCTTGCCGTCCGAGGCGGCGGTGGAGAGGCGCATCATCGCCATCACCGGGAAACCCTTGAAGATGATGACCCGGGCATCGGGTACCCCTTCGAAGGAGTAGCCGTCGAACACATCATCAAAGTTGATGAGGCCTTCGACCAGCGCCACGTCGGGCTTGCCGCCGAGCGAATAGAGCCCCGCCAGAATGTTGGAGACATGACGCTCCAGATCCTGACCGGTAGAGGCGCTGCCGTTGGGCTTGTAGAAGAGGCCATTCTCCTGACGCAGGATCACCAGGATCCCCTTGCCGCCCGAGCCACGGGCCGGCTTGATGCAGAAGCCAGGCCAATCTTTGACCAGCTCGGTGATGCGACCCACATCGTGCTGGGCACGGATGGTGCCGATCAGCTCGGGCACGGTGACGCCTGCATCCAGCGCAATCCGCTTGGTCTGCAGCTTGTCATCCACCAGCGGGTAGAGGCTGCGCGGATTGTAGCGGCTGATATAGGAGTGGTTGCGTTTGTTCATGCCGAGGATGCCTGATTGGGACAGGCTCCACGGGGTGGTGTATTTTTCCCAGAACCACATCGGTTACTTGTCCTTACCCGGGGTGACGCCAGATTTCATCTCGTCCACCAGCGGCTTGAAGCGCTTCAGTTCGCTCAGCTTGTAGCCGGTGTAGTTACCCATCAACAGCACGGTCGCCATCAACACCAGCTGCAGACCGAGGAAGTTGAAGGTGAGGTGACGGATCAGCTCGTTATCCATGGCCAGATAGGCGATGACGGCAACCAGCAGAGAGCCACCACCCTGGCGGAACACCTCTTTCGGGCCCTCTTCTTCCCACAGGATGGACATCCGTTCGATGGTCCAGGAGAGGATGATCATCGGGAAGAAGGTGATCTTCATCCCGTCGGTCAGCCCCAGCTTGAAGGCGAACGCGGAGAAGATACCGATCATCGAGATAACCATGATGATGATGGCCGATATTCGGGCGACCAGCAGCAGGTTAAGCCGCGACAGATAGGAACGGATAACAAGACCGGTACCGACGATCAGCAGGAAGCCGATCAGACCGGTGACCAGCGAGGTCTGGATAAAGGCGACCGCGATCAGCACCGGCATAAAGGTACCGGAGGTCTTGATCCCCACCAGAACCCGCAGGAACACCACCATCAGCACGCCGATCGGGATCAGCAGCAAGCCCTTGAACAGGGTCTGCTCTTCCAGCGGCAGGCTGTGGATGGAGAAGTTCATCATCTCTGATTTCTCGAACTTCTGCGCCAGCGCCACGCTGACCGGCTGCTCCTGCTCGATCATCGAGAAGCTGACACGGGAGTTATGACCACCGGTCACGTCCAGCAGGGCGCCGGAGTTGTATTCCCACAGCAGCAGGTTGGCCGGACGGCCCTGTTCACCGGTTTGCGGGTTGAACAGTTTGTAGTCGGTCGGGCTGTTGAACACCTGCAGGTAATCCACCAGCTCCTGGCGACGGCGGCCATCTTCCAGATTCAGGGCATGCACCACGCGGGTCGGCACGTCAGCATTGTTGAGCAGCTCGGCGATCAGGTTGGCGCGGCTCTTGTGCTTTTTCAGCAGCTCGGCGTTCTGCTCCTGCTTCTCGATCTCCTTGATGATCTCGCGAGTCAGGGTGTAGCCGTCGGCAGAGCGCTCCTGCGCCCGTTCGAGGATCTGCTTCATCGCGGTGGCATAAGGCTCGCTCTCGATCTGCTTCTCGATGGCGGGCGGCTGCGGATTGGCGGCCGGTTTGGCATGGGCATCCGCCATCATGTCGACGCGGTAGTAGAGCTCCTGACGGCCAGAGGCGGTACGGATGGACCACTCGGCGCGGGCATCGCCATCTTTCTCGACAAAGGAGAGACCGTAGCCGGGGCTGGCGGCGTTCTCGTTCATCAGGGTGAAACCGGGCTGGGTGCCCGGAATGGCCAGGGAGGCGATCACCGGATCACCGGTCGCCTCGAACTCCAGCTTGGCTTCGATGGACCAGATCTGGCGCTTTTCACCGGGCGTCAGCGGCACATCCAACGCGATATGGTGATAGATCGTCATCCCCAGGCCGACAATGTACAGCAGGGCTACCAGCAAATAGAACGGCTTACGGGAAACCATGGATTATTTCACATCCTTGAGCTTGGGTTTGGGTTGGATATATTCGCGGGCCACATCAACCACGGCGATGTCTTTCAAAAATTCGCGACCCAGCAGCACAGGGAAGGTCATGTCGCTACGGTCTTTCAGGGTAAATTCGGCTTTCTCGGTCATGTCGCCAATGCGCACGGCCAGACGCACCACCGGACGGCGGTCAAGATCATCGGCAGAGGCCTGACGCACCCGCACATGGCGTACCAGCGGCGCTTCGATCTGGATCTTGTCGTCCACTTCCTGATGGCTCAGGAAGAAGCGCACCCAGTTTTTGCCGTTGCGCTCGAAAATGGTGATCTCCTGCGCACTGATGGAGGAGGTGGTCGCACCGGTATCGACCCGCGCCTGGAAGGCGTCGTTGGCCGCATCAACCCAGATCCACTCGGCTTCACCGACCATCAGCTTGCCATCGATGGTGTGACCCTGATTGGGGGCCGGGCACTTCTCGGTGGGGATGGCCATCGGCTTGGGCGGCTCGGAGGGGAGGGTGGCGAGCTTGTGGTCTACTTGCTTGACGGACTCTTTCATATTGGTGACATCTGTGTTGAGCTGAACCAGCAGGTGCTGTTGCTGCACATACTGCTTCTGTTGCTGTTCCATGGATGTTTGCAGGCGCTGCTCGCTCTGGCTCAGCTCGCTACGAAGCTCGGCCAGCGTCAGAGCAGGGACCTGAGGCGCTTTTTCCATATTGACACACCCGCCGAGACTAAGCAGGGAGAGCAGGGTCATTCCTTTTAATTTGCTTTTCATGTCATTCATTTAACTGTGCTTCCTGGAATTGGGTCAGTGTAACTTCCTGAATCGCCATCGGCTAGTCTTTGGCCTTGCGGGCAATCAGGACGGCACGTTTCGGCGCCGGGTGTCCTTCTACCGTGAGTGCCGGATTGTCTGGATCCAGATAGTCACTCAGGGATTCATTAATCATCCAGTCGGTACGACGCTGTTCGTCGGTGCTGGTCATATTCTCGTCTACTATCCGCACATCGGTGAAGCCGCAGCGCTCGACCCACAGCTTGAGGGCGTGGCTTGAGGGAATAAACCAGACGTTGCGCATCTTGCCGTAACGATCGGTGGGCATCAGCACGTCGTTGACCCCGCCATCAATCACTAGCGTCTCCAGCACCAGCTCGCCATCATCTTTCAATTGATTGCGCAACTGCTCGATGTGCTCGATGGGGGATTTGCGGTGATAGAGCACTCCCATGGAGAAGACGGTGTCAAAGGCACGCAGCTCCGGCAGCTCCTGAATACCGAGCGGCAACAGGTGGGCGCGCTGATCATTGCCTGCGAAGTGGCGAATGGCCTCGAACTGGCAGAGGAACAGCGGGCTCGGGTCTATGCCGACCGCCAGCTTGGCCCCTTCACCCACCATGCGCCAGAGGTGGTAACCGCTGCCGCAGCCCACATCCAGCACGTAACGGCCTTCGAGCGGGCTGATATGGGGCAGCACCCGATCCCACTTCCAGTCAGAGCGCCACTCGGTATCGATATGGATGCCGTGCACGATGAACGGCCCCTTGCGCCAGGGCATGAAGTGACGCAGCAGGCTCTCGACCTTCTTGCGCTCCCCTTCGCCCAGGCTCTCGGCAGAGCCGATTTCGACCCAGCTTTTCAGCTCGACGTGTTCAGGAGCGACCACCGGCAGCTTGTTGAGGGCGCGGTTCCAGCGCGGCAGGTCGCCATGCTGGTTGTCATGTTGCCAGGCGTGCAGCTGGGCGGGCAGGGTATGCAGCCAGTGGCTCAGCCGGTTTTTGGCAATCAGTTGATAGAAATTGGCAAAGTCGATCATGGCTGGGCGTCGCTGGATTTGATGGCAATCATGGAGCCGAAGTTGAAGCACTGGAACCAGAGATCCTGATGGACGAAACCGGCATCCCGCAGACGGGCCTGATGCACCGGCAGGCTGTCGGTGCGCATCACGTTCTCAAGGGCGGTGCGTTTCTGGCTGATCTCCAGCTCGCTGTAGCCATTGGCCCGCTTGAAGTCGAGATGCAGATCGATGAGCAGCTCGTTGACCGGTTCATCTTCGAAGCGGAACTTTTCGCTCAGGATCAGGATCCCGCCCGGGCGCAGACCATCGTGAATGCGCTGGATCAGGGCGGCCCGTTTTTCTGGCTCGACAAATTGCAGAGTGAAGTTGAGCACCACCACGGAGGCGTTCTCGATCTCGATGTCGCAGATATCTGCTTCCACCAGCTCCACCGGCACCTCGGATTTGAAACCGGAGAGGTGGGCGCGGGCGCGCTCAATCATCGGGTGGGAGAGATCCACCGCGGTGATGCGGCAGCCGGACTGGCTGACATGGCGACGCATCGCCTGGGTCGCGGCGCCCAGTGAGCAGCCGAGATCATAGAGTCGGCTCTCGGGTTGGGCGTAGCGGGCGGCCATCATGCCGATGGCGGAGATGATGTTGCTGTAACCCGGCACCGAGCGCTGGATCATATCGGGAAATACGTCGACGACCTGTTCGTCAAAACAGAAGTCTCCCAATCGGGCGATCGGGGCGGCAAAAATTTGATCTTTGGTATGCATGCTGGCGCAACCTGACAGTCGGGACATCACCCGGCTGTATTGTTCAATTGAGTCGTTGGGTGACACCCATCAGAGTAGATTTATCACCTGTTTACGAACGGGGTGGCTGGTCGTGAAATCCTTTGGACCGTTCCTGTTCGTACGGGCCATGTTCCGGACCCTTACTTGGGGCGGTAGTGTAGAGGATTGATGGCCGTTTGTCTTGACGCCAGGGCTTGCCACGCCACAAAAAAGCACTTTTTTTGCAGCGAAACGATGGCCGCAGAATGGGTTGGCTAAAAGCGCAGCACTCCCTGCCGTGCGCGATCGTTTTCCCCCGGCCAGGGGGCCATCTCCTGCTCCAGCAAGCGGGTGATCTGACGGGCCAGCTCAGGTGCCTGGGCGTTGTCGGCAGTATGTATATAGAGGTAGAGGTCCTTGCCCTCCGCGAGCCACTGGCGCCAGTGGGGGAACCAGCTGGGTAGGAAGGGGTGATTGGCCGCCGGATCCGGCAGGCCGATAAAGCGCACCATGGGGGCGTTGGCGGTGGCCAGCAGATGTACCGGCAGGCGTGGCTTCTTGCCCTGGGCATCGACAAGGGCTGGCGTGGTTGCTTGCACCGAGAAGAGTGGCCGGCTGTCGAGCATCACCCGGTTCACACCCTGTTCCATCAGCAGTCGGTTCAATGCCCGCTCGGCCTCCCCCTTGGCGAAGAAGTCGTGGTGGCGCACTTCGAGGGCGTAGCGAAACGCCCGCGGCAGCCGATCGATGAAGGCCGCCAGTCTGGCCAGCCCCTCTGGCCCAAAACGGGCGGGCAACTGCAGGGTGAGCAGCCCCAGCTTGTCGTGCAGTGGGGCGAGCAGGCGAATAAAGTCGGCGACTTGTTTGTCTGCGCTCACCAGATCGCTCTGGTGGCTGATGGTTTGCGGAAATTTGAAGTTGAAACGAAAGTGATCGGGCACCGCATCGGCCCAGCGCTGTACCGTATCGGGGGTCGGCAGGGCGTAGAAGGTGGTATTGCCCTCCACCGAATTGAACACGGTGGCGTAGTGGGCGAGGTGTTCAGCAGGCTTGGCGCCAAGGCCTAGCAACTGGCCGGGCCAGCTGGGGTGGGACCACTGTGGCAGGCCCAAATAGAGGCTCATGATGGCTATTCTCTTCGCTCTTGGTGCATTCGTGCCGATTTTTTGCCCGCTTTTTGCCATCGAGCGCAAAAAACTGGCGAAAGGAGGCTGCTGGCCATTTTACCCAAAAGGGGGTTTTCCTCTATAATGCCAGCCCTTTTGTTTTTCAATTTCTTGTGACCCATGCCTATCTACGAATATCGTTGCGACGTCTGTGGCCATGAATTGGCAAAACTGCAAAAGCTTTCCGATGCCCCCCTGACCGACTGTCCGGCCTGTAGCAAGCCGAATCTGGTCAAGCTGATATCGGCGGCAGGCTTCCGGCTCAAGGGAACCGGATGGTACGAGACTGATTTCAAACCGGGTAAGAAAAAGAATCTGGCCAGCTGTGAGACAGACGGTGCTTGCCAGTCGTGCCCGGCGGCCCAAGGTTAACCGTCTCTCTACAATTTCGAAGGAAGAAGTCCATGCGCTCTATCTATTGCGGACAGGTCAATGAGGCCCATGCAGGGCAGACCATTACATTGTGCGGTTGGGTTCATCGTCGTCGTGATCTCGGCGGTCTGATCTTTATCGATATGCGCGACCGGGAAGGGATCGTTCAGGTGTTCTTCGATCCGGACAAGCCGGACGCGTTCGCCCTGGCCTCCGAGCTGCGCGGCGAGTTCTGCATCCAGGTGACCGGCGTGGTGCGCACCCGTCCCGAGTCCCAGCGCAACAGCGACATGGCCACTGGCGCCATCGAAGTGTTCGCCCACGAACTCAACATCATCAACCGTGCCGAGCCGCTGCCGCTGGACTTCAATCAGGTCAACAGCGAAGAGATCAGCCTCAAGTATCGCTACCTGGATCTGCGTCGTCCCGAGATGGCCAAGTACCTGAAGACCCGTGCCAAGGCCAGCGCCTTCGTACGCCGCTTCATGGACGAGCACGGCTTCCTCGATATCGAGACCCCGATGCTGACTAAGGCCACCCCGGAAGGCGCCCGGGACTATCTGGTGCCGAGCCGCGTGCACAAGGGCAAGTTCTACGCTCTGCCGCAATCACCCCAGCTGTTCAAGCAGTTGCTGATGATGTCCGGCTTCGATCGCTACTACCAGATCGTCAAGTGCTTCCGTGACGAAGACCTGCGTGCTGACCGCCAGCCGGAATTCACCCAGATCGACGTGGAGACCTCCTTCATGACCGCGCCGCAAGTGCGTGAAGTGATGGAAGAGATGATCCGCAAACTGTGGCTGCACATCCTGAACGTGGATCTGGGCGACTTCCCGATCATGACCTTCGACGAAGCCATGCGTCGCTACGGCTCCGACAAGCCGGACCTGCGTCTGCCAATGGAGCTGGTTGATGTGGCTGATCTGCTGACTGCTGTCGAGTTCGCCGTGTTCGCTGGCCCCGCCAACGATCCGAAAGGCCGTGTGGCTGCCCTGAAAGTCCCGGGTGGTGCCGAGCTCTCTCGCAAGCAGATCGACGAATACACCAAGTTTGTCGGCATCTACGGTGCCAAGGGCCTGGCCTGGATGAAGGTCAACGAAGCGGCCAATGGTATCGAAGGCGTGCAGTCTCCGGTTGCCAAGTTCCTCTCTGACGCCATCGTGCGCGAGATCCTGGCTCGTACCGGCGCTGCCGACGGCGACATCATCTTCTTTGGCGCTGACAGCAAGAAAGTGGTTTGCGATGCCATGGGCGCCCTGCGTCTGAAAGTGGGTCGCGATCTGGGCCTGCTGGAGAACAGCTGGAAACCGCTGTGGGTCATCGACTTCCCGATGTTCGAGGAAGATGGTGAAGGTGGTCTGGCCGCCATGCACCACCCGTTCACCGCGCCGAGCAACATGAGCCCGGTCGAGCTGAAAGCCAACCCTGTGGGTGCTTACGCCAACGCCTACGACATGGTGATCAACGGCTACGAAGTGGGTGGCGGCTCTGTCCGTATCCACAACAGCGAGATGCAATCCACCGTGTTCGACATCCTGGGGATCACCCCGGCCGAGCAGCGCCTGAAGTTCGGCTTCCTGCTGGATGCGCTGAAGTACGGTACCCCGCCGCACGCCGGTCTGGCCTTCGGTCTGGACCGCCTCAGCATGCTGCTGACCGGCACCGAAAACATTCGGGACGTCATCGCCTTCCCGAAAACGACCGCGGCTGCCTGTCTGATGACAGACGCCCCCAGCCTTGCCAACGCCGCCCAACTGGGTGAGTTGGCGATTGCAACCACCGTCAAGGGCGACGAGTAAGCCGATACCGGCACCGGAGGCCGCCGCCGTGCGGCCTCTGTGTTTCCCTTGGGTTAGTCATGATCAGTGTTACTGACATTTAAAAAATAACGGAGAGTCTCTATGGCAGGTCACAGTAAATGGGCCAACATCAAACACCGCAAGGCCGCTCAGGACGCCAAGCGTGGCAAGATCTTCACCAAGCTGATCCGCGAAATCACTACCTCCGCGCGTCTGGGTGATGCCGATCCGGCCAACAACCCGCGTCTGCGTGCTGCGGTGACTGCCGCCCTGACCAACAACATGACCCGCGACACCATCAACCGTGCCATTCAGCGTGGCGCCGGTGGTGGCGATGGCGAACAGCTCGAGACCATCGTGTACGAAGGTTACGGCCCGGCTGGCTCTGCCGTGATGGTAGAGTGCCTGACCGACAACCGTAACCGTACCGTAGCCGAAGTGCGTCACGCCTTCAGCAAGTGCGGTGGCAACCTGGGCACCGACGGCTCCGTTGCCTATCTGTTCAGCAAGAAAGGTCTGCTGACCTTCGTGGGTGTGGACGAAGATGCCCTGATGGATGCTGCGCTGGAAGCGGGCGCCGATGACGTGGTCACCGAAGAGGATGGCACCATCGAGGTGTACACCACCCCGAACGACTTCGGTACCGTGCTGGACGGTCTGGAAGCTGCCGGCTTCAAGGCCCAGAGCGCCGAAGTGACCATGATCCCCTCCACCGAAGCGGAGCTGGATGCAGAAACTGCCCCCAAGCTGATGCGTCTGATCGACATGCTGGAAGATCTGGACGACGTGCAAGAGGTTTACCACAACGGCTCCATCTCCGATGAAGTCGCTGCGACCCTCTGATCGCTGAATTGTGCTCTCCCGATGGCAGCCTGATGGCTGCCATTTTTTATCTTTGCATCGTGGCAACTGCTGATGTGTCGGTTGAGCAACCGGTGCAACAACTCTCTTCACTGACAATCTTTCCCGCTTTCTCTGCGAATTATCATTGCTCTGTCTCTGCCAGTCGGTTGGCCCTGCACGTACGCTAGTCGGCAGTTCTGCTGCATTGCGTTAGCGAGGCTCCGCTTATCCTGTTTATCACACCTTTAGCTCTTTAGATGGCGTTGACTGCTCACATCTGCCCGTCAGGGTAATTGCGTTGCGTTGCGTTGCGTTGCGTTGCGGGTAGGGGAGAGGAGGTGATGGAGCGTGCTCTTGTTATCACAGGTGGCCCATCAATACAGAGTCACAGGTTGGGATATCGATAACGGATTGGCTGGGGCGAGTTGGTTGGTTGGTTGGTTGGTTGGTTGGTTGGTTGGTTGGTTGGTTAGTTGGTTGGTTGGTTGGTTGGTTGGTTGGTTGGTTGGTTGGTTGGTTGGTTGGTTGGTTGGTTGGTTGGTTGGTTGGTTGGGAAGTTAGGGGCTGCACTACCGCAATCGGCTGGAGAGAGGAGCTCTGTGATAAGTGGCAGATAAAAAAAGCCCGCGCAGTGCGCGGGCTTGTTATCTCAGGACTGGTTATCAGGCCTTGGATTTCTTCTTGCCTTCAACCTTGGCTTCAACCTGGGCAGCAGTTACCGGAGCGGCTTCGGTGAACGGACGACCGTAGTAGGAGTCCAGCAGAACCTGCTTCAGCTCGCTGATCAGCGGGTAGCGCGGGTTAGCGCCGGTGCACTGGTCATCGAAAGCTTCGATAGCCAGCTGGTCAACCTTGGCAAGGAAGTCAGCTTCAGTCACGCCAGCTTCGCGGATAGAGGCCGGGATACCCAAGGTAGCCTTCAGCTCGTCCAGCCAGGTCAGCAGCTTCTCGATCTTGGCGGCGGTGCGGTCACCGGCAGCAGTCAGACCCAGGTGGTCAGCGACTTCGGCGTAACGACGACGAGCCTGCGGACGGTCGTACTGGGAGAACGCAGTCTGCTTGGTCGGGTTGTCGTTCGCGTTGTAGCGGATGACGTTGCTGATCAGCAGGGCGTTAGCCAGACCGTGCGGAATGTGGAACTCGGCACCCAGTTTGTGAGCCATGGAGTGGCACACACCCAGGAAGGCGTTGGCGAACGCGATACCGGCGATGGTGGCAGCATTGTGCACCTTCTCACGAGCGATCGGGTCGTTGGCACCGTTCTGGTAGCTGGACGGCAGGTACTCTTTCAGCATTTTCAGGGCTTGCAGCGCCTGACCGTCGGAGTACTCGTTAGCCAGTACGGAAACATAGGCTTCCATGGCGTGAGTCACGGCATCGATACCACCGAAGGCACACAGGGACTTCGGCATGCCCATGACCAGGTTGGCATCAACGATGGCCATGTTCGGGGTCAGCTCGTAGTCAGCCAGCGGATACTTCTGACCAGACACTTCATCGGTTACTACTGCAAACGGAGTGACTTCAGAGCCGGTACCGGAAGTGGTGGTGATACAGACCAGTTCGGCCTTCACGCCCATTTTCGGGAACTTGTAGATACGCTTGCGGATGTCCATGAAGCGCATGGCCAGATCTTCGAACGCAGTGTTCGGGTGCTCGTACATCACCCACATGATCTTGGCAGCATCCATCGGTGAACCACCGCCCAGCGCCAGGATAACGTCCGGTTTGAAGGAGTTGGCCATCTCGGCACCCTTGCGAACCACTGCCAGGGTCGGGTCAGCTTCTACTTCGTAGAACACTTCCACTTCCATATTCTGTGCTTTCAGCAGGCTGACCAGTTCATCGGCGTAGCCGTTGTTGAACAGGAAGCGGTCAGTTACGACCATGGCACGCTTTTTACCTTCCAGGTCGCTCAGAGCGATCGGCAGGGAACCACGACGGAAGTAGATGGATTTCGGAAGTTTGTGCCACAGCATGTTTTCTGCCCGTTTTGCGACTGTCTTCTTGTTGATCAGGTGCTTCGGACCCACGTTTTCGGAGATGGAGTTACCGCTCCAGGAGCCGCAACCCAGGGTCAGGGACGGTGCCATTGCGAAGTTATACAGGTCACCGATACCGCCTTGGGTAGACGGAGTGTTGATCAGGATACGCGCGGTCTTCATCTTGTCGCCGAAGTACTTGATGCGGTCAGCGTTGCGGTCCTGGTCGGTGTACAGACCTGAGGTGTGGCCGATACCACCGATGTTGACCATGTCACAGGCCATATCAACGGCGTTTTCGAAGCTGCTTGCACGGAACATACCGAGCAGCGGGGACAATTTCTCGTGAGCAAACTCATCTTCTGCACACAGCTTGACGCCTTCACCGATCAGTATCTTGGTATCAGCCGGCACAGTCACGCCTGCCATCTCGGCAATCTTGGTGGCTGGCTGGCCAACGATGTTGGCGTTCAGGGCACCGTTGATCAGGATGACTTTACGTACCTTGTCAGCATCTTCTTTGGAGAGCACGTGGCCCTTGTGGGATGCAAAGCGCTCTTTAACTTGGTCGTAGATGGCATCAACAACGATGACCGCCTGCTCGGAAGCACAGACCACGCCGTTATCGAAAGTCTTGGACATCAGGATGGAGGCAACCGCACGCTTCACGTCGGCAGTTTCGTCGATAACGATAGGCACGTTACCGGCACCCACACCGATAGCAGGCTTACCGGAGGAGTAGGCTGCTTTCACCATGCCCGGGCCACCGGTGGCCAGGATCAGGTTGATGTCTTCGTGCTTCATCAGGGCGTTGGAGAGCTCAACAGACGGTTGGTCGATCCAGCCGATGATGTCTTTCGGCGCACCAGCGGCAACAGCTGCATCCAGTACCAGCTTGGCAGCGGTATTGGTGGAGTTCTTGGCGCGGGGGTGCGGGGAGAAGATGATTGCGTTGCGGGTCTTGAGCGCGATCATGGATTTGAAGATCGCAGTGGAGGTCGGGTTGGTGGTCGGAACGATACCACAGATGATACCTACCGGCTCGGCGATGGTGATGGTACCCATCTGATCATCTTCGCTCAGAATGCCGCAGGTCTTCTCGTCTTTGTACTTGTTGTAGATGTATTCGGAGGCGAAGTGGTTCTTGATAACCTTGTCTTCGATGATACCCATACCGGATTCTTCCACGGCCATCTGGGCCAGGGGGATACGGGCGTTGTTGGCGGCCAGGGCGGCGGCACGGAAGATCTTGTCTACCTGCTCTTGAGAGAAGCTGGCGAATTCACGCTGGGCTTCCTTAACGCGGGCGACCAGTGCATCCAGTTCAGCCAAATTGGTTACTGCCATGTTTATCTCCTGATTATTTGAAAACTGTTTAGTAAGACGTTGGCAATGCCCGGCAATTATAGTCGCCCTGTCAAGACGGTATCGTTGCAACAGCTTTTTCACATGCCTTACTAAATCGCTTTCTGAGTCGATTATAGAGCGGGGCTGACTCAGAAAAACTTGATCTGGATCATGTGTAACAAAAGAACAAAAGAAATTTTATTTCACAATCCTTGTTTGACTGATGTTATCGGAATGTGCACCAAAGGGAAAGGTGAGAGATTTGTTAATGCAGAGTAATAAACCACATTTATCAAGTGGTTAATTGCACTCAGCCATAGTATTATAGAGCTATTTTGGCGGTATAGGTTAGCAAATATGAGTGAATTGGTTTCAAAATCACCGACAAACGCACTTTATTCCAGCGTTTGTTGCAAAAATGATTGTTGTTTTAATCCATGACTAATCCGCTTTATTCCCCGAGGGGGCCATTTCTGTCCCCTTTCCCGGTTTTTGCATTGTGGCTCTCTTGCCGAGTCAATGAAGTGATGTCTGGCCTGAAATAGTGGGAAGGCAAAGCCTGGATTCTCTCGAGTCGCTTGGTCATTCGGTCAGTCATCGTCGGGCTCTCTGGTCATGATTAAGCAGGCTTGCGCTCACTTTTCTGGCGCGTGTCGGGCGGTAGAAAGGGCTTTTTGCATCGGTTTATGCCAGTTAGCGCGGATGCATTAGATGAACTAACTAAAAAACCCTCAAAATGGTGAGATTATTTGATTGGTGCCCGCTCTGGCTATGATGTAAATTTACGCACGAAATTAATGGACTGGCCCGCTGGGCCCGAAACTCTATTGGAAGGCGCCTATGGCAGCAATTGACGTCTCGTTGTATCTGAAGTTTTTTGTCGGTTTGTTCGCAATTATCAACCCGCTTGGTTTGTTGCCGGTGTTTGTCAGCCTGACCAGCCACCATACCCAGGCCGAGCGGATGAAAACCAATACCACCGCCAATATCGCGGTGATGGTGATCCTGCTGGTCTCCATGTATATGGGGCAACTGATCCTCGATGGGTTTGGCATCTCGCTGGCGTCGTTCCGGATCGCCGGTGGGTCGCTGATTACCCTGATTGCCTGGTCGATGCTGCAGGGCAAGCTGGGCGAGGTGAAGCACAACAAACAGGAGAAGGGTGAACTGGCGGTGCGCGAGTCTATCGCCGTGGTGCCGTTGGCGCTGCCGCTGATGGCGGGCCCCGGTGCTATCTCCTCGGTGATTGTCTATGCCAGCCAGAGCCACTGGCAGCAGCTGCTCGGCATGTCAGTGGTTGTCGTGGTCTTCTCCTTCTGCTCCTGGCTCATCTTTCGCGCCGCGCCGCTGCTGTTCAAGATCATGGGCAACACCGGCATCAACGTGGTGACCCGTATCATGGGTCTTATCATGATGTCGCTGGGTATCGAGATCATGGTGGCCGGCATCAAGGGGGTTTTCCCCAGCCTGATGTGAGCCAGCTCCGCTTTATGAAAGCCGGTCCTCGTGACCGGCTTTTTATTGGTTGCTTTTTGCCCGGTCTTTTCTAGAATCGGTCGTTTGTGTGAAAAATGAGCGCTTTGCTGGTGTTTTAATACTGAAAAAGCGCATGGCGGCTGATTTTTTGACCAGAAAATGACGATTACCCTGACAATATCTGTTGCATTATCGGAATTGGCAGGGAATTATGCTGGGAGCGGGTTTTAACCCCGTCACTTTAAAAAACGCATGGAATGTTCTTGTTGGAGTAGGGAAATGACTCATAAAAAAACAATGATTAACACATTGCTGATGGCTGCACTGTTTGGTGGCGTCAATGTGGCTCAGGCTGCCGATGTCCCGGCGGGAACCAAGCTGGCTGAAGTCCAGCAACTGGTAAAGGGCAACGGCTCCGAGCCTGCGACCCTTGACCCGCACAAGACCGAAGGAACGGTCGAATCCAATATCCTGCGCGACCTGTTCGAGGGTCTCGTTGCTTCCGGCCCGAAAGGGGAAATTCTCCCGGCTGTGGCTGAATCCTGGGAAACCAAGGATAACAAGCACTACGTCTTCCACCTGCGCAAAGATGCCAAGTGGTCCAACGGTGACCCGGTCACTGCTCACGATTTCGTTTTTGCTTTCCAGCGTGCCGTTGATCCGAAAACCGCCTCTCCTTACTCCTGGTATCTGGAGATCCCGACCATTGCCAATGCCTCCGAGATCATCGCAGGTAAAAAGCCGGCTGATACGCTTGGCGTGAAGGCGACCGACGACTACACCTTCGAAGTGCAGCTCGAGAAAGCGATCCCTTACTTCGTCAGCATGCTCTCCCACACCACCACCTATCCGGTACCGAAGAAGGTGATCGAGAAGTTCGGTGACAAGTGGACCCAGCCGGAAAATATGGTATCCAACGGTGCCTATACCCTGAAGAACTGGGTGGTGAACGAGCGCGTCGAAGTGGAGCGCAACAAGCACTACTGGAACGATGGCAAGACCGTCATCAACAAGGTGGTCTATCTGCCCATCCAGTCTACCAACGCCGACCTGAGCCGCTATCTGGCGGGCGAAGTGGATATCACCTATCAGATGCCCATCGAGCGCTTCAAGCAGATGAAGAAAGAGAAGCCGGACGAGCTGAAAGTGACCGGTTATGTTGGTACTTACTACTACCAGTACAACGTCAAGAAGAAGCCGTTTGACGATGTGCGTGTCCGTACTGCGCTCTCCTATGCCATCGATCGCAACGTGATCGCCGACAAGGTGATGGGTCAGGGTCAGACGCCGGGTTACACCCTGGTGCCGGACTTCGTCGATGGCTTCAAGCCGGTAGCGCCCGAGTGGTCGAAGATGACCCAGGCCGAGCGTGATGCCAAGGCCAAGGCGCTGCTGCAAGAGGCCGGTTTCGATGCCAGCAAACCGCTGAAGTTCGAGCTGCTCTACAACACCGACGACAACCACAAGAAAGTGGCTGTGGCCGTGGCCTCCATGTGGAAGAAGCTGGGCGTGCAGGTGAGCCTGGTCAACCAGGAGTGGAAAACTTACCTGGAGACCAAGAAACAGGGTCAGTTTGACGTAGGTCGTGCCGGCTGGATCGCCGACTACAACGAAGCCTCCTCCATGCTGGATCTGATGCAGACCACCCACGGTAACAACGACGGCAAGTACTCCAATCCGGAGTTCGACAAGCTGATGGATTCATCCCGTGATCAGGTCGATGTGGCTGCCCGTAACAAGCTCTACGTCCAGGCTGAAGAGATCCTGGCCAAAGACATGCCGATCGCCCCCATCTACCAGTACGTGACTGCCCGTATGGTCAAACCCTATGTAGGCGGCTACCCGGCCAACCCGCTGGATAACCTCTACAGCAAAGATATGTACATCATTGCTCACTGATTTAAAGCAACAAGTCGCATAACAAGCAGGGCCCGCCAGACGGCGGGCCTTTATTACAACCGCGACCATTTGGAAGCAGTACAGGACAGGAAATGTCTATGTTGAAATTCATTTTTAAACGGCTATTGGAAGCGATCCCGACTCTGCTGGTCTTGATCACCGTCTCTTTCTTCATGATGCGTTTCGCCCCCGGTAACCCCTTTACCAGCGAGCGTTCACTGCCCCCCGAAGTCATCGCCAACATCGAGGCCAAATACGGGCTCGACAAACCCATTGGCATGCAATATCTCACCTACCTGGGCAACCTGGTGCAGGGTGATTTGGGCCCCTCTTTTAAATACAAGGATTTCACCGTCAATGATCTGGTGAGCCAGGCGCTGCCTGTTTCCGCCAAGATCGGGACCACGGCCTTCTTCTTCGCCGTGCTGCTGGGGGTCACCTTCGGCACCATAGCGGCACTGAAACAGAACACCATCATCGACTATTTGCTGATGTCGTCGGCCATGGCCGGGGTGGTGATCCCGGGCTTTGTGCTGGCGCCCTTGCTGGTGCTGTTTTTCAGTATTCATTTGGGTTGGTTCCCTGCCGGTGGATGGCAGGGGGGTGGCATCCAGTTTATGGTGCTGCCGGTGTTCGGCATGATGATGTACTACATCTCTGCCATCTCGCGGATCATGCGGGGCAGCATGATCGAGACCATGAACTCCAACTTCATCCGTACCGCCCGTGCCAAGGGCTTGCCGCTGCGCCACATCATCCTGAAACACGCGCTGCGTCCGGCCATGCTGCCAGTGGTCTCCTATCTGGGCCCGGCCTTTGTCGGCATCATCACAGGTTCGGTGGTGATTGAGACCATCTTCGGCCTGCCGGGGATCGGTCAGCTGTTCGTCAACGGTGCCCTTAACCGTGATTACTCCATGGTGCTCGGTCTGACCATTCTGGTCGGCGCCCTCACCATCACCTTTAACGCCGTGGTCGATATTCTCTACGCCTTTATCGATCCCAAGATCCGTTACTAATTCGGGAGTTCATCATGGTTGTTTCAACTGAAAAACGCGATGCCGTCGAGGCGTTCGCGCAAAAAGTGGAAGTGGTGGAAGGACGCTCCCTGTGGAAGGATGCCCGTCGCCGTTTCCTGCGCAACAAGGCGGCCCTGACCAGCCTGATCATTTTGACCATCATCGGTCTGGCGGTCATCTTTGGCCCCCATTTGTCCCAATACACCTTTGACGATCCGGACTGGGGCGCCATGCAGTCGCCGCCGGATATGGAAGCGGGTCACTACTTCGGTACCGACAGTCTGGGGCGCGATCTGTTCGTGCGCACCCTGCTGGGTGGCCGTATCTCCCTGATGGTCGGCATCATGGGCGCCATGGTGGCGGTCATCATCGGTACTCTGTATGGCGCTGCCTCCGGTTTTATCGGCGGGCGGGTCGACAGCCTGATGATGCGGGTACTGGAGATCCTCAACGCTTTCCCCTTCATGTTCTTTGTCATCATGCTGGTCACCTTCTTTGGCCGCAATCTGGCACTCATCTTTATCGCCATCGGGGCGGTGAGCTGGCTCGATATGGCGCGGATCGTGCGCGGCCAGACTCTCAGCCTCAAGAGCAAGGAGTTTATCGAGGCTGCCCACGTCTGTGGCGTCTCCAAGTGGAAGATCATCACCCGTCACATCGTACCGAACGTACTCGGTATCGTGGCCGTCTACGCCACCTTGCTGGTGCCGGGCATGATCATGTTTGAATCCTTCCTGAGTTTCCTGGGCCTTGGTGTTCAGGAACCGATGACCAGCTGGGGTGCCCTGCTGGATGAAGGCTCCAAGTCGATGGAAGTGGCCATCTGGCAACTGCTGTTCCCCGCCTGCTTTATGGTGGTGACCCTGTTTTGCTTCAACTTCCTCGGGGATGGTCTGCGTGACGCCCTCGATCCGAAAGATCGTTAATCGAGCATCGGATCGACAGGAAAGCATCACGAAAGATCGATAAGGAGTTTTTATATGAAGTTACTGGATGTGAAAGATCTGCGGGTCGAGTTCAAGACCCCGGACGGCAATGTAGTGGCGGTCAACGACCTCAACTTTTCTCTCTCTGCGGGTGAAACCCTGGGGATCGTCGGCGAGTCCGGCTCCGGCAAATCCCAGACGGCCTTTGCCATCATGGGGCTGCTGGCCAAAAACGGCATTATTACCGGTTCCGCCAAGTTTCAGGGCGAAGAGATCCTCAACCTGCCGGAGTCCAAGCTCAACAAGATCCGCTCCGAGAAGATCGCCATGATCTTCCAGGACCCCATGACCTCGCTCAACCCCTACATGAAGGTGCAGGATCAGCTGATGGAAGTGCTGATGTTGCATAAGGGCGTCAGCAAGGCGGAAGCGTTCGAAGAGTCGGTACGGATGCTCGATGCGGTCAAAATTCCCGAAGCACGCAAGCGGATGGGCATGTATCCCCACGAGTTCTCCGGCGGCATGCGTCAGCGGGTGATGATCGCCATGGCACTGCTCTGCCGGCCGCAACTGCTGATCGCCGACGAGCCGACCACCGCGCTCGACGTGACCGTACAGGCCCAGATCATGACTCTGATGAACGAGCTCAAGCGCGAGTTCAACACCGCCATCATCATGATCACCCACGACCTTGGCGTGGTCGCTGGTATCTGCAACAAGGTGCTGGTGATGTATGCCGGTCGTACCATGGAGTACGGCAAGGTAGACGATATCTTCTATCGCCCGAGCCACCCCTACACCGAAGGCCTGCTGCGCGCCATTCCCCGCCTCGATACCGAAGGGGAAGTGCTGCCCACCATCCCGGGCAATCCGCCCAACCTGCTGCGTCTGCCCACCGGCTGCCCCTTCCAGGAGCGTTGCCACCGTGTGAGCGAAATTTGCGGCCAACAGTCACCGATCCTGACCCCCTTCAACGACGGTCGGGAGCGTGCTTGCCACTGGATATCTGATGCCATCAACGCCAAGGAGGTAAGCGTATGAATGCTGTTAACTGCGGCCAGCAATCATCCATACCTCTGAAGCCGTTCAACGACGGTCGGGAGCGGTTTTGCCACTGGCACTGGGTTTCGGATGCCATGAACAAGGGGGCCAACTAAATGGGTGCCGACAAAAAATTACTGTTGGAAGTGTCTGACCTCAAGGTCCACTTCAGTATCAAGAGTGGCAAGGCGTGGCCCTGGGCCAAACCGTCTGACCTCAAGGCGGTCGATGGCGTGACCTTGCGTCTCTATGAGGGTGAAACCCTCGGCGTGGTGGGGGAGTCTGGCTGCGGCAAATCGACCTTTGCCCGCGCCATCATCGGTCTGGTACCGGCCACCGATGGCAAGGTGGTGTGGCTGGGTGACGATCTCACCAAGCTCGATCAGAATGCCCTGCGCGAGAAGCGCAAAGAGATCCAGATGATCTTCCAGGACCCGCTGGCCTCCCTGAACCCGCGCATGACCATCGGCGACATCATCGCCGAGCCGCTCATCACCTTCTATCCCAACCTGCCACGGGAAGAGGTGAAGGAGAAGGTGCGCGCCATGATGAGCAAGGTGGGGCTCTTGCCCAACCTGGTCAACCGCTATCCGCACGAGTTCTCCGGTGGCCAGTGCCAGCGGATCGGGATTGCCCGGGCGCTGATCCTCGAGCCCAAGATGATCATCTGCGACGAGCCGGTGTCGGCGCTTGACGTCTCCATTCAGGCGCAGGTGGTCAACCTGCTCAAATCCCTGCAAAAGGAGATGGGGCTGTCGCTCATCTTCATCGCCCACGATCTGTCGGTGGTCAAACATATCTCCGATCGGGTGCTGGTGATGTATCTGGGCAACGCCGTCGAGCTGGGGACCCGCAAGGAGATCTTTGCCAATCCGCTGCACCCTTACACCAAGGCGCTGATGTCTGCGGTGCCAATCCCGGATCCTGAGCTGGAGCGCAACAAGGTGATCCAGATCCTGGAGGGGGACTTGCCATCGCCGATGAATCCGCCGTCAGGCTGCGTGTTCCGCACCCGCTGCCCGGTGGCTGGCCCCGAGTGTGCCAAGACCCGCCCAGTGCTGGAGGGGAACTTCGATCACGCCGTCTCCTGCCTCAAGGTCGACCCGCTCTGATGGGGATGTGTTGAACCTGTTTGCGGGGCTCCTTGATGGGGCCCCGATTTATTTTTGACGGTAGTGAAGATGCCTCTTGGCGTTATCTTTTACCGCTGCTACTATCCGCGCAACAAGGGGAGTAACTTCTCGCCGGTTTGTCGTCATTACGGTGCACCCATTTCCTGCAGTGCACCCGGCAGCCGGGCAGTCGATGCAAATCAGCTGTAAGTGAGACCTTGCCGAGAGGCAAGGTGTATCTGCTCCAAACGCAAACCCACGCCTCTCGGTCGTGGGTTTTGTCGTTTTTGGGAGAAGTGAACATGGGTGAATGGTGGATGTGGACCGGTTTCTTCAGCATAGTGCTGGTCCTGTTATGGATAGATATACGCTTTGTCGGTGGCGGCAAGTCACACAAGGTGTCCCTCAAAGAGGCGGGTGTCTGGTCTCTCATCTGGATCAGTGTTGCTCTGCTCTTCAACCTGGCTATCTGGCTCTGGCTGGATCACAGCGCGGGCCGTGAAATCGCCAATCAGAAGGGGCTGGAGTTCCTCACCGGCTACCTCATCGAGAAAGCGCTGGCAGTGGACAACGTCTTCGTCTGGCTGATGCTGTTCGGCTACTTTGCCATTCCGGCCGAGCTGCAGCGCCGGGTGCTGCTCTACGGGGTGCTGGGTGCCATCGTGATGCGTGCCGGTATGGTGTTCGCGGGCAGCTGGCTCATCGAGCAGTTCCACTGGATCCTCTATCTGTTTGGCGCTTTCCTGCTGCTGACCGGTGCCAAGATGCTGTGGGCGGCCGACAAGGAGCCTGATCTCGCCAACAACCCGTTGCTGGGCTGGATGCGCCGTCGCTTCAAGGTGACCGAGACCCTGGAAGGGGAGAAGTTCTTCGTCTGGCGTGACGGTGTGCGCTATGCCACCCCGCTGCTGCTGATCCTGGTGCTGGTGGAGGTGAGCGATCTTATCTTTGCGGTGGACAGTATCCCGGCCATCTTCGCGGTGACCACGGATCCCTTCATCGTGCTGACCTCCAACATCTTCGCCATCATGGGTCTGCGTGCCATGTACTTCCTGCTGGCCGGTGTGGCTGATCGCTTCGCCCTGCTCAAATACGGTCTGGCGCTGATCCTGATGTTTATCGGGGTCAAGATGCTGCTGCTGGATATCTTCAAGATCCCGACCGGCATAGCACTGGGCGTAGTCGCGTTGATCCTGCTGGCATCCATGGGGCTGAGTCTGTTTGTGACCCGTAAAAAGGCCGCTTGAGCGCGGCAGACAATGAAGCAATAACAACAAGGGCTCCCGCGGGAGCCCTTTTTCATATCGCGTGATCAGCGTTTGATCTTTTTGGGGTTGGTGTAGCCCCAGATGGTGTACATGTCCGCCAGCAGGGCGCCGTTGTACTCCTCCAGATCCGCCTGTTTCACTTCGGCTTCACCCTGACGGCCAAACAGCACCACCTCGTCGCCGGGTTTCACCCCTTTCAGATCAGTCACATCCACCATGATGGTGTTCATGGAGGTCTTGCCGACCACCGGCACCTTCTGACCCTGGATCAGCACATAGGCTTTGTTGCTGAGGGCGCGGCGATAACCATCGGAGTAGCCCAGCGGCAGGTTGGCGAGCCAGGAGTCACGCTTGAGAGTAAAGGTGCGGTCATAACCGACGGTGTTGCCTGCTGCATAGTGGTTGACCGAGGCGACCTGGGTTTTGAATGTCATCACCCGCTTGTATTCGGTGTGGGAGGGGATGGAGTCACCGTAGAGCAGGCCGCCCGGGCGCACCATGTCGAAGTAGGCGTCCGGCACGGCCAGAGTGGCGAAGGAGTTGGCGGCGTGGATGGTGATCTTGCTGCGATCCAGCTTGCCCGCTTCCAGCAGCCACTGGGAGTCCAGTTTGAACTGGGCCAACCCCATCTTGACGTCCTCTTTCTCCTCAACCGGGAAGTGGGTCATGATGCCGACTGGGGTGATCCCCTTGAGCTTGAGCATGGCCAGCGCATCCTGCTTGGCATCGGCCAGACGCAGGTCGATGCCGTTGCGGCTCATGCCGGCGGAGTTGAGCGCGATATGCACCGGAATGGTGGTGTGGTGGCGCTGGGCGATATCGGCGATACCCTGGGCACTCACCAGACTGCCGATCAGCTCCTCCATCTTGTAGGGCAGGGCCTGCTCTACTTCATCCGGGGTGGCAGCACGCACCCGCATCAGACGGCCGGTAAAGCCCTTCTCGCGGGCGACGCGCGCCTCTTCGTTGCTGGCGATGCCGATGCAGGGGATATTGGCCTTGACCACGGAGGGGACCAGCAGATCGATGCCATGACCGTAAGCGTCGGCCTTCATGATGGCGCAGATCTGCGGGCCCTTGTCACCGAGACGATCCTTGAGGGTC
Source organism: Aeromonas sp. Lyrl_2 (assembly GCF_051948815.1). Taxonomy (NCBI): domain Bacteria; kingdom Pseudomonadati; phylum Pseudomonadota; class Gammaproteobacteria; order Aeromonadales; family Aeromonadaceae; genus Aeromonas; species Aeromonas sp. Lyrl_2. The sequence goes on along the minus strand of NZ_JAYJLJ010000005.1, from coordinate 92,127 downwards.
TGGATATTGTGCTCAAAGGCGCCCAGATCCACTTCCAACCAGGCGTTGCTGGCGGTTTGCTCCTGGCCGTTGCGATGATCCGTCGCAAGGGGCAGATAGGGAGCCGCAACGGCTTGGCCCGCGAGCAGGCCGAAGATCAGGGTAGCCAGCAGAGTTTTCTTGTGCATGGTGATTCCTTTTTGTTGTTCGCGTTGGATAGTTTGGACGGGGTCGGCCACATTGGTGGTGGTTTAACCACAACTTGTTGTTATTATTATGATCTTTGTCACTCTCAACAGGCGCTGACTGGTTGGGAGTCTACCGCAACACGGGTTCGGCCGACACTCGTCAGGGGAAGAAAATGGTCAATCTTGAGTTACGTTTGCCACCACCGCTGATCTTCCTGCTCTGTACCGGGGCCATGTGGTGGCTAAGAGGGGAGAGCCAGCCCGGCATCTGGGCAATGGCGCTGATGGCTATGCTGGTCGTGGCGGGGGCCATCATGGGCTTTGGTGCCCTGCAACGATTTCGCCACCACCAGACCACGGTCAGCCCCACCAAACCTCAGCACACCAGTCGTCTGGTGACCTGTGGCGTCTATCGTGTCAGCCGCAATCCCATGTATCTGGGCTTGCTCTGCTGGCTGGCCGCCTGGGGCTGTTATCTCGGTGGAAGTTGGGTCTGGGTTGGGCCAATCGTGCTGGTGGCCTGGCTGACCCGCTTTCAAATCATGCCGGAGGAGCGGCTGCTGCGCGCCCGTTTTGGCGACGAGTATGTGGCGTATTGCCAGCGTGTTCGCCGTTGGTGCTGATTGGCAGTGACCTGCGTGAGCTGAGGGCTAAGTCGGGTCAGCCGTGCTGGATAAAGAGAACCCCGGGCGGGCCCGGGGTTCTCGAGGGGACAGGTTAGAAAAAATCGCCCTTCTCGTCCTTGGTGGGTTCGAGGCTCCAGCCGGTGGCATCGCTGCTGCTGGCAATCTGCCCCTTCTCCTTCCACAGCTTGATCTTGAGGCGCAGGTTGTTGGCCGAGTCGGCGTTTTTCACCGCCTCTTCTTCCTCAATTACCCCTTCCACTACCAGATCGAACAGGGCACTGTCGAAGGTAACCATGCCGAGGGCTTTGGACTTCTCCATCACCTCTTTGAGGCCGCCAAATTCGCCGCGCTTGATCATGTCGCGGATGGTGTGGGTGCCGAGCATGATCTCCACTGCGGCCCGGCGGCCGCCATCGGTGGTTTTCACCAGCCGTTGGGAGACAAAAGCCTTGAGGTTGTTGCCCAGATCGTTAAGCAGCTGGGGGCGGCGCTCCTCGGGGAAGAAGTTGATGATGCGATCCAGCGCCTGGTTGGCGTTGTTGGCGTGCAGGGTGGAGATGGCAAGGTGGCCGGTTTCGGAGAAGGCCAGCGCATGTTCCATGGTCTCGCGATCGCGGATCTCGCCGATAAGAATGACGTCCGGCGCCTGACGCAGGGTGTTTTTCAGGGCTGCGTGGAAGCTGCGGGTATCCACGCCGACCTCCCGCTGGTTGATGATGCTCTTGCGGTGACGATGAACGAACTCTACCGGATCTTCGATGGTGATGATGTGGCCGCCGCTGTTGCGGTTACGATGGTCGATAAGCGCCGCCAGCGAAGTGGATTTGCCCGAGCCGGTACCGCCGACAAACAGTACCAGACCGCGTTTCTCCATGATGGTGTCGAGCAGCACAGGCGGGAGTTTGAGATCTTCAAAGCGGGGGATGTCGGTCTTGATGTTGCGGGCCACCAGAGAGACTTCGTTGCGCTGCTTGAAGATGTTGACCCGAAAGCGGCCGATCTGGGGCAGGGAGATGGCGAGGTTCATCTCCAGATCCTTCTCGAACTGCTGCTTCTGCTCGCCATCCATGATCTCGGCGGCGATCCGCGCCACTTCCCCCGGCTCCAGCGGCGTTTCGTTGAGGGGGCGCAGGCCGCCGTTAAACTTGGCGCAGGGGGGCGCGCCGGTCGACAGATAGAGGTCTGAGCCATCCTGCTTGGCCAGGATCTGTAACATGTCTCGCAATTCCATTTTTTTGCCTCGTCGATCAATGAGATGCCATGAGCGGGATGATATTGAGTGTACAGCCTCAGGCGCCGGTCAGTTTCTCGCGAAAGACAAAAAAGACCGCCCCGAGAATGCAGAGCCCTGCCCAGAGATAGTCCCATTTCAGATCTTCCTTGAGATAGAAGATAGAGAAGGGGACGAATACGGTGAGTGTGATCACTTCTTGCAGGATTTTAAGTTGGCCCACGCTCATCACCGTATGGCCGATGCGGTTGGCGGGCACTTGCAGCAGGTATTCGAACAGGGCGATACCCCAGCTCACCAGGGCGGCAATGATCCAGGGTTTATGGTTCATGCTCTTGAGGTGAGCGTACCAGGCGAAGGTCATAAAGACGTTGCTGCAGAGCAGCAGACCGATACTGGTGAAAATCGGGTTCATAGGGTTCTCCTTGAAAATCCGGAAAATCCGGCGCATTTTATCCCTGAACCACGGGTTTTCATACGTGGTGCGGGAGGGTATTTTTAACCAACAGGATAAGCCGTGCGAGGTATGCGACGGGATGGGCAAGTTATGCGGGATAGTGTTGTTACTGTTATTTGCCATGCCGGTGCGTGCGACCCCGACGCTGACGGTAGCCACCGATCTGTGGCCGCCATTTCGCATCCTGCAAGCGGATGGCCGGTTGCAGGGGCTCGACATGGACATCCTGCGCCGGTTGCAACAGGCGAGCGGCATTGAGTTGCAGGTACGGCGGATGCCGTGGGGCAGGGCGCTCAAGCAGATGCAGACCGGTCAGGTCGATCTGATGATTGGCCTCGCCTATACCGCCGAGCGGGCGCAGTTTATCGACTATCTGCAGCCTGCCTACTACCAGTGCTGGCCCGCGTTTTATGGTCAGCCGGTCAATGTGGCCCGGATCCACCAATACCGCGATCTGCAGGGGGTGAAGGTGGGCTATGTGCTCAACTCCGCCTACTTTGAGCCCTTCAACAGTGACAGCCGCCTCGACAAGCACGGAGTACCCACCGAAGATCAGCTGCTGCGCATGGTGCAGCGCGGTCACCTGCCGCTGATGATTGGCACCGACTGTCAGGTGGACTATGCCCTGAGTCAGGGAAATGCCAGCCGGATAGGCAAGGCGGACTACCGCCCCGCCACGCCGGTGACCCTCTATCTGGGGATGAGCAAGCACTCACCTCACCAGTCGCTGCGCCAGCCCTTGCTGGTGGCGCTGCAAAATCTGGTGGCCAGCGGCGAGATAAGGGTGATGGCAAAGCGTTACCAGCCTTGACCTTGGGTGGCAAGCCACTGTTATCATGCCCTTTTCCTGCTTCTCCCTCGGCGCTGCGACAGGGCTGGGGGGAAGCCTTGTTATTCGGGGATCATCCTTGTACCTCTCCCTTATCGCCCGTCAGCAGCGCTGGCAGCGGCGCTGGCTCTGTGGCCTGACGCTGCTGACCTTGCTGCTGTTTATCTTCTCCCTCGTCTGGGGTGAGTTTGTGCTGCTGCCCTGGCAGCCCCTTGGCGATCTCGAACAGCGCATCCTGCTGGAGCTGCGCCTGCCGCGCGCCTTGCTGGCCCTCTTGGCTGGCGCCGCGCTTGCTTGTGGCGGCGCCGTGTTGCAGGTGATGCTGCATAACCCGGTGGCCGAACCCGGGTTGCTTGGCGTTTCAAGCGGGGCAGGCCTTGCCGCCATGGTGGCGATGGCGGTGGCCAAATCCCTTGGCTTCTATCTGCCAGGCTGGGGGCTGTCGCTGGCGGCCTTCGGTGGCGCCTTGCTGGTGACCATGTTGCTCATTCGGCTGGCTCGCCGGGCGCGTCTCGGCCATGCCCGCTTGCTATTGTTTGGCGTCGCCATCGGCATTCTCACCAATGCCGCCATGACCTGGTTGATGTACTTTGCCGATGATGGCTCCTTGCGTGAATTCATGTTCTGGATGATGGGGAGCCTCTCTTACGGCAGCCAGCAGTTCGGCTGGTGGTGGCTGGTGCTGCCGCTCACCCTGGGCTGGCTCTGCTGGCAGGGCAAGGCGCTGCAACAGTTGTTGTTGGGGGAGACCCAGGCCCGCCTGATGGGGATGGATGTCGACAAGATGCGGGTGCGGCTGGTGCTGGCGGTCTGTCTGCTGACCGGTGTGGCGGTGTCGTTGTGTGGTGTCATCGGTTTTGTCGGGTTGGTGGTGCCCCATCAGCTGCGGCTCTGCGGTGGCAGCGATCAGCGCTTTCTGCTGCCTGCCGCGGCGCTTGGCGGCGGGGCCCTGCTGCTGGCGGCCGATCTGGTTGCTCGATCCACCCTGAGCGCGGGGGAGTTGCCTATCGGCGTCATCACCGCCTCGGTGGGGGCGCCGCTCTTTATCTATCTGCTGCTGAGACAAGATGCCCATGCCGCCTCGTGATGCACTGAGCCAACGCCTTCCCCTGCTGGCCGCGCAGGGGCTCACCGTCGCCAACCGGCTCGCCCCCCTCGACATCGTCTGGCAGGGCGGCCAGCTGGTGGCCCTGCTCGGCCCCAACGGCAGTGGCAAATCGACCCTGCTCGGGGCGCTGGCGGGGATTTTACCCGCCGATGGCACAGTGCTGCTGGGGGGGGGAGTACTTACTGACATGAGTTGGCCCGAGCTTGCCAAACGGCGCGCCATGCTGCCCCAGCGTCAGCCCCAGCTGTTTCATATTCCGGTGTTTCAGGTGTTGAGCCTGGGGCTCGATGAGATGGTTGCACCTGCCAGACAGAACGAGGCGATAAATGCATTGTGCGAGGCATTGGAGCTGGAAGCTTTGCTGGCCCGGGATTTCAGCCGATTGTCGGGGGGCGAGCAGCAGCGGGTGCTGATTGCCCGTACCCTGCTGCAGGTGTGGCCGAGCCTCAATCCGACCGGCAAGGTGCTGCTGCTGGACGAGCCGCTGGCGGGGCTCGATCTGCATCACCAGCTGGCGCTGTTGCGGTTGCTGAAAACCCTGGCCGGGCAGGGCTTGCTGGTGGTGCTCGCCATCCACGATATCAATCTGGCCATCGACTGGGCCGACCGAATTCTCTGCCTGCAAGGGGGCGCGGTGGTGCGCGAAGGGGGTGTCGAGCTGGTGGATGAGGCGCTGCTGGAGCAGGTGTTCCAGATCCGAACCGACCGCATCGAAGCGGCAGGGCGGGTCTGGTTTATGCCCACGCTGTGAGTGACGGAGGCGCCGACAAGGGGGCCTCTGCATGTACTCTCTGTTTGCCTGTATTGCCTGTATTGCCTGTATTGCCTGTATTGCCTGTATTGCCTGTATTGCCTGTTGCCGGGGCTCCCAGCTTCACGATTTCCCACCTTGTGCCGGTTGCCAATTTATCCCCTTGATCGGAAGTTGCTTTCTACCGGGTCGCTGCGACCAATCGGGAGCAACCTGCGTGGTCAATCGCTCGGTATAAGTAAAAATTTGGTCATGTAGGGAAAATCCATAAATTAAATTTATGCTTATCGTGTTGGCAGTGAGTCGGCCGTTTGCTGGCGGTGGCGGGCCCTGTGAGCGGGTTGCCCGATCTGACCAGAGGGATTGCGCGAACGGATAAGAGTGGCCAGGCAAAAAGAAGGGCCGGATATCACGGATATCCGGCCCTTCCTGTATCTCGGGTAACGCGGGTTAGCGCGCCAGCTTGCTCAGGCGTACCTGCGCCGCTTCTGCCAGCATGGTCAGCAGGGGTTCGGTGTCGTTCCATGACAGGCAGGCATCGGTGATGCTCTGGCCGAAGGTGGCCGCGCAGCCGTTCTCTACATCCTGCCGCCCTTCCACCAGGAAGCTCTCGGCCATAATACCGGCGATGCCGGTGCGGCCGCGGCGCAGCTGATCGCAGATGTCTTGCGCCACCAGCAGCTGGCGACGGTGATCCTTCATGCTGTTGCCGTGGCTGAAATCGACCACCAGCCGCTCCGGCAGGCCCACATCGGCCAGCGCTTCGCACGCTTCGTCGATGCTGGCGGTGTCGTAGTTGGGGCGGTGGCCGCCACGCAGGATCACATGACCAAAGGGGTTACCGGCGGTGCGGTAGATGGTCATCTTGCCGTCTTTGTCCGGCGAATAGAAGATGTGGCTGTGGCGGGCGGCGCGTACCGCATCGATGGCGATGCGGGTATTGCCGTCGGTGCCGTTCTTGAAGCCGACCGGGCAGGAGAGGGCCGAAGCCATCTCGCGGTGTACCTGGGATTCGGTGGTACGAGCGCCGATGGCGCCCCAGGTGATGAGGTCGGCAATATACTGGCCGGTCACCATGTCGAGGAACTCGGTGGCGGTGGGCATGCCGAGCTCATTGATATCGACCAGCAGCTTGCGCGCCAGTTTCAGCCCTTCGTTGACATCGAAGCTGCCATCGAGGCGCGGATCGTTGATGAGCCCTTTCCAGCCGACGATGGTGCGCGGCTTCTCGAAATAGGTGCGCATCACGATGCAGAGGCTCTCTTTATACTGCTCGCGCAGGGCGTTGAGGCGCAGGGCATATTCGCGGGCGGCCGCAGGATCGTGGATGGAGCAGGGGCCGACAATGACCAGCAGGCGCTGATCTTCTCCGGCCAGAATGGCCTCCACTTCGCGACGGGCATCCAGCAGATTCTGGGCAACGGTGTCGGTGATCGGAAACGCGTGGGCAAGCTCGCTCGGAGTGATCAGTGACTCCAGGCGACGGGTGCGCAATTCATCTGTGTGAATGGACATACAACTCAAGTCTCGAGTGGGTGGTGTCAGCCGCAAGGGGCGAAAAAGCAAAGAGATAAAATAAAGCAAAAGTCCCCTGATTGAAACCTTGGGGGGCTCTGATAGGATGTGAGGCCAAAATCGATTCCAAATGAGGTAGATAGCGTGGCAAAGCCAGGGGCAACCGGGGTCACCCGCATCATCAACGCAACCGGTTACAGCATGAAGGGGCTCAAGTCAGCTTGGATTAACGAGGCGGCTTTTCGGCAGGAGCTGATGCTGATCCTGTTGCTGATGCCACTTGCCTTCTGGCTGGGGGATTCTCTCAACCAGATCCTGCTGCTTATCGTCATCAGCTGGCTGGTGGTGATCGTCGAGATCCTCAACTCCGCCATTGAAGCTGTGGTAGACAGGGTTGGCTCCGAGCATCATGAGCTCTCCGGTCGCGCCAAGGATCTGGGCTCTGCCGCCGTCTTTATCGCGTTGGCCCTCAATGCCCTGGTGTGGGGCGCGCTGGTAGGCCGCAACCTGTTGGGGTGGTGGTAAGCCATCACGCTGCTTTGAGGTTCTGCTTCATACAAAAGCCCGTCATCACGACGGGCTTTTTGCTGCGCAGATAAGGGTCTATCAGTGGAGGATGCGGGCACGGATGGTGCCGTTGATCTCCTTGAGCTTGGCGAGCGCCTTCTCGCTGTGCTCGGTCTCCACGTCGATCACCACGTAACCGATATGGCTGCTGGTCTGCAGGTATTGACCGGCGATGTTGATCCCCTCTTCGGCGAAGATCTGGTTGATCTGGTTCATCACACCCGGCTGGTTGCGGTGAATGTGCAGCAGGCGGCTGGAGCCCTTGTGGCCCGGCAGCGACACTTCCGGGAAGTTGACGGCGGAGAGGGTGGAGCCGTTGTCGGAGTATTTGACCAGCTTGTTGGCCACTTCCAGCCCGATGTTCTCCTGCGCTTCATGGGTGGTGCCACCGATGTGCGGGGTCAGGATCACGTTCTCCAACCCACGCAGCGGGCTTTGGAACTCCTCGTCGTTGGACTTGGGCTCGACCGGGAAGACGTCGATGGCGGCGCCGGCGATATGGCCGCTCTTGATGACGTCAGCCAGCGCATCGATATCCACCACGGTACCGCGGGCGGCGTTGATGAAGATGGCGCCCGGTTTCATCATCCGCAGCTGCTCGGCTCCGATCATGTTCTTGGTGGAGGCGGTCTCCGGTACGTGCAGGCTGATGACGTCAGACATATTCAGCAGCTCGACCATGCTCGGCACCTGAATGGCGTTACCCAGCGAGAGCTTGTTCTCGATATCGTAGTAATAAACCTTCATGCCGATGCTTTCGGCGATGATGCCAAGCTGGGTACCGATGTGGCCGTAGCCGATGATGCCGAGCTTCTTGCCGCGCGCTTCCACCGAGCGGTTGGCCAGTTTTTCCCACACGCCGCGATGGCACTTGGCGTTTTTCTCGGGGATGCCGCGCAGCAGCAGCAGGATCTCGCCCAGTACCAGCTCGGCGACCGAGCGGGTGTTGGAGAAGGGGGCGTTGAAGACCGGAATACCGCGGATCTGGGCCGCTTCCAGCTCGACCTGGTTGGTACCGATGCAGAAGCAGCCGATGGCAACCAGCTTGTTGGCGGCGTCGAGGACTTTCTCGGTGATCTGGGTGCGGGAGCGCAGCCCGATGAAATGGACGTCGCGGATCTGCTCGATCAGCTCCTCTTCGGAAAGCGATGTCTTGAGATACTCCACACTGGTATAACCTGCGGCACGAAAGGTCTCTACGGTGTTGGGGTGAACCCCCTCCAGCAGCAGAACCTTGATTTTATCCTTGTCCAACGAAAACTTGGCAGTCATGACGATCCCTCTGTATGTGCAAACGTAAGTGCAGATTTGGTGTGCGAAGAAAACCGTAAAGTAGCAAAAACGTTTGGGAGAGGGAATATTTGTGACGAAAGTCAAATTCTTTGAAGTTATCAACGAATGTTGTAAACATCCGTATGCAACTTGTTGAGGGATAAATAAAAACGGCGCCATCAGGCGCCGTCATTTATTCACAGTGCAATGTTTGGGTCATATCCCATCACGGGGCTCAATCAACGCCGCTGCTGCGTCAGAGGTTGCAGAGTGGCGCTGGCGTGCGAGGGAGGATGCCGCTGCACTGTGCTACCGGTGTCGGGATTACTGGGTAATCACGCCGTCCGGCGTACCGATCAGGACCACGTCGGCGCCGCGGGCGGCGAACAGGCCGTTGGTGACCACGCCAACGATGGCGTTCAGTCGTACTTCCAGCGCCTTGGCGTCGGTAATGGCCATGCCTTTCACATCCAGAATGTGGTTGCCGTTGTCGGTGACTACCCCTTCACGCCACACCGGGTCGCCACCCAGTTTGCGAATTTCGCGGGCCACGTATTCGCGGGCCATCGGGATCACTTCCACCGGCAGCGGGAACTGGCCCAGCACGTCGACGGTCTTGGTGTTGTCGATGATGCAGATGAACTTGTCAGCGACGGCGGCAACGATCTTCTCGCGGGTCAGGGCTGCGCCACCACCCTTGATCATGTCGCGGGTTGCGTTGATCTCGTCGGCGCCATCCACATAGACGGAGAGGGCGTCGATCTCGTTGAGATCATATACGGTGATGCCGAAGCCCTTGAGGCGCTCGGTAGAGGCTACGGAGCTGGATACCGCCCCCTTGATCTCGTCCTTCATGGTCGCCAGCGCGTCGATAAAGTGGTTGACGGTAGAGCCGGTGCCCACCCCGACGATGGTGCCGGGAACCACATACTTGAGCGCAGCCCAACCGGCCGCCTTCTTCATTTCATCTTGAGTCATGATCGTTCCTTAAGAAAAAAGCGGGCGCATTATATCCAACCCGGTACCCCGTCGCGACCTTGTTGCTCACGTTCCTGGGCAAAAAGAGGGACTTTGTAAATCGTTTGCCTGTTTATTCTGCGTTTGCGCGCACAAAGCAGGGGCTGCCTGCCAAAAACAGCCTATTCAAAGCGCCAGCAGTGGCTCGGGGTGATGATCTGGGGCAGCGGCACATCCCACTCCTCTTGTGGGACCGCATCCACCTGCTGGCAGTCGTGGGCAATGCCGAGCGGCTTGGGCCCCAGCTTGTGCTCATGCCAGATGGCGAGAGTGCGATCGTAGTAGCCGCCCCCCATGCCAAGACGATTACCCTGAGCATCGAAGGCGACCAGCGGGGTGCAGATAAGATCGAGCGTGCTGTGGGGCACCACCTGCAGGATATCCAGCTCCGGCTCTTCGATGCCGTAGCGGTTGCGTACCATGGGGCTGGTGGCGGTATAGCGCAAAAAGAGCAGGTGACCCGGAGTAAAGGGGTGGAGCACCGGCAGGTAGACCTCTTTGTGCTGGGCCCACAGCCAATGGATGGTGGGCAAGGGATTGATCTCCCCGTCATTGGCCAGATAGAGGGCAATGCGCTTGGCGGCGAGGATCTCGGGGTGTTGCTTGAACTGGGCCAGCAGCTGTTGGGCCGCCGCTTGCTGCTCGGCCGGACTCAGATTTTTGCGGCGTTGACGAACCAGTTGGCGCAGGGATTGACGTTCGGGTTGGGACTCATGCATGGGGAACCTCTGGTATAGCTGCGCATCGATGGCTTGAACGCGCTCTACCTTAGCACATTCACTCTTGACGTTAAGGGGGACAGGGGAACTCCCGCCCCGGACGGCTGATGCCCGGAACGGTGGGATAAATGCTGGCTGATCCGTTAGTGAGTCAACAAGGGCCAGGGTATGGCCTCTGTTGACAGCATGTCGGCGCGCCAGCCTCTGGTCTGTTACTTGTCAGCTTTGCCGCGCATCTGGTGCTTCACAAACACTGCAATGAGTGCCGCTACCGCGAGCGCTAATCCTGTGTAGAAACGCATGGACGTTATCCTGTTACTTGTCAGCCTTGCCGCGCATCTGGTGCTTCACGAACACGGCAATCAGTGCCGCCACCGCGAGCGCCATCGGGTAGAAACTCATGCTTACTACCGCCAACGGCGACAGGGCAAAGATGGATCCCAGCAGCAGCGCCTGTGCGCCCCAGGGGATCAGACCCTGTACCACGCAGGAGAAAATATCGAGCATGGAGGCGGCGCGGCGCGGGGTGACACCGTGGTGTTCTGCCAGATCCCGGGCCACCTTGCTGGCGACGATAATAGCCACCGTGTTGTTAGCGGTGCACAGGTTGGTGAGGCTCACCACCCCGGCGATGCCGAGCTCGGCGGCTTTCTCGTTCTGTTCACCATTGTGCTCGCGAGTGAAACGGGCAATCAGGGCGCTGATGCGCTCGCTGATCCAGGCCAGTCCACCCTGACGCTCCATCAGGGCGCCGAGGCCGCCGATCAGCATGGAGAGCAGGAAGATCTCCTGCATGCCGGTAAAGCCCTGATAGATATCCTTGCTGAACTGACCGATGGCGTAGCCGTTGATCATGCCCACCACTCCGGCGGCCAGAATGCCGATCCCCAGTACCACAAACACATTCACTCCGGCGAGCGCCAGCCCCAGGATCAGCAGATAAGGCATCACCTTGAACAGCTCGATGGCGCTGCCGTTGGCTGGGGATTCACCCACTGAGCCCAGGGTCAGATAGAGCAGGATCACCGCGATGGCAGCTGGGGCAGCAATCTTGAAGTTCTCGCGGAACTTGTCCTTCATCTCGCACCCCTGACTGCGGGTTGCTGCTATGGTGGTGTCGGAGATGATGGAGAGGTTATCGCCAAACATGGCGCCGGAGAGAATGGTGCCTGCCATCAGTACCGGATCGATACCGGCCGCCTGCGCCACGCCCAGCGCGACCGGCGCCACTGCACCTATGGTGCCCATGGAGGTGCCCATAGCGGTAGCAATAAAGGCAGAGATGAGGAACAGCCCGGGCAACAGCGCCCAGCCAGGGATGAGCGACAGGCCCAGCGCCACAGTAGCATCAACCCCGCCGGTGGCCTTGGCCACGCTGGCAAAGGCGCCCGCCAGCAGATAGATAAGGCACATCGCCATGATATTGCTGTGGCCGACTCCCTTGAAGAAGGTCTCCAGATTGCTGTTGAAGCTCTCTTTGCCAAGCAGCAGGGCGAGCATCACCGCAGGCAGGGCAGCAACCGGAGCGGGCAGCTGATAGAAGGCGAATTCGACCCCCTGCAGGGTCAGCCAGGTACCGGTACCGATAAAGAGTGCGAGAAAAACCAGAAGTGGCAACAAGGCCCTGGCACTGGGTTGGATCTGGATCATGTGTTCCTCTGAAATTGAACAATGACCTCCTGTCATAAACTGCTTTGTACCTGTATCGGATAGGGATAGGGGGAAAACAGGGCGGGCATCCTGCCGCATCGGGGTGCCCACAGTAGTGAGTCAACCTCGCTTGGTCAAGATAGACGTCCAGATGGATAGGTGTTTTTGTTTGATGATTCTGGTGTTGTTGAGATATCAAAAGAATATTCGGAAAAATAAGTTGGCGCTGATTATTGTTCGTTGCTGTTCTAGCGCAGTCCGCGGGTATCTGAGGGTATCGCGTGTCTTTAATAAAGAGAGGGGGATAGATAAAAGCTCGGCATGCCATCTTGGGGCTCTCTCCCGCTACCAAACGTCAGCCGCTCCTCTCTCTATCTCTACGCGAGCCTGGTACGGATATTTCCAGAACGCGTGGACACAAGACCTGGGCTGTGTGGTTATTGTGTCAGTTTCTCCACCGCCTGAACGGCTGTCGCGAGAGCATCCTGTTCCAGCGTCAGCGGAATGTGGCCAATACCGGGCAGCAGGGTGACAGGCCAGGAGATGCCGAGAAGTCTTAACTCAGGTTCAAGTTGATCTGTTTGGAAGGCTTCGTCATTTGCACCCGCGATCACGGCGCAGGGACGTTGCACATTGCGCAAATTCTGCTGATAGTCGCGCTCTGGCTGAAAGTTCGAGGCAAGGTTGAAGGAGTAGGAGGGGGTCAGCAGGGATTTCGCCTCATCATTGAGGGCAAAGTTCAGCACGGTCAGATGGTTGAGTGCGGAAATATGGAAACCGTTGAGGATGCTCAGGGCGATGAGGCGAGGCAAGCCGACACGTACCCAGCCACCGCTGTTGGGCCGGTAGTTGGCGGCGGTGGGGCCGAGATAGGGGGAGAGCAGCAGATAGCTCTCGAACAGGGTTTGTCGCGCACTGCCAGCAACACGCAGCACAAAGCCACCCCCTGACGAGAAACCGACGAGTGTTGCAGGCTTGGCGGGGGCCACTGACTTGATGAAATCTTCCAGATCGTCTTCAAGCTGACCGATGTAGTCAATGGTGCCTTTGTTGCCCGATGCGCCATGGCCGCGAATATCGAGGGCGTAGGCGTCGTATCCCGCTTGCGAAAAGGCGTTCGCCATCTTGTGCATGCTCTGGCTGCTGGCAGAAGAGCCGTGAACCAGTACCACGCTGCCCTTGACCTTGTTGTTCTTCGTATTGCCCTCTGCGCCATAGTGCCGATAGGCCAGCTGCGTGCCGTCACGCGCCGGGTATCTTGAGATAGGTGGCATGTTGCTCCAGCCACTCCCCTTGAAAGGGTCGTTGATGCTGGCCAACGCCGGTGCCGGACTCGGCCCGCCAAACAGCAGAGCCGCTGCCAGCATGACCAGGGTCAGTGATATCAACCCCACAGCAAACAGCAATCCTGCGCTCATCCTTGCACCTCGTTTGATATCGACACGGGCGTTGCCCTGGTTCCGTGTATTCTGGCATTTCACTCGTTCGAACCTATCAGATGGCACCCGGTCTGCCAAATGATGGTGTGAAACGATGAAAAGCGGCCTGTGACCAAAAGGAAGTTCTTGGCCAGCCAGTGAGCGCTGCCGTTGGCGAGCGCAGCAAGGTGTGGTGGCATCATGGCTTTTCAAACCCGGTGCGGGCTGGTAAAACGGTCTCTTTCCATAATTAAAAGAGATGAGAGGGTGGAGATGGACAATCCGATCCGTGTGGCCGTGATGGGCTGTAATGGTCGTATGGGCAAGGTGCTGCTGGAGGCCATCACCAACACCGATGGCGTGGTGGTTGGTGCTGCGCTGGAGCGGCCGGGTTCGGCGGTGATCGGCCTTGATGCCGGTGAGCTCAATGGGCTGGGCCATCTGGGTGTGGCCATCAGCGACAGTCTGGACAAGGTGCGCGATGAGTTTGATCTCATCATCGACTTCACTCGTCCGGAGGTGACCCTAGCCAATCTGGCTTTTGCGCTGGCCCACCACAAGCAGATGGTGATCGGCACCACCGGTTTTGACGATGCAGGCAAGGCCGCCCTGAAAGAGGCGGGCAAGCAGATCGGCATCGTGTTCGCCTCCAACTACTCGGTCGGGGTCAACCTGGTGTTCAAGCTGCTGGAGCAGGCCGCCAAGGTGATGGGCGACTACACCGACATCGAGATCATCGAGGGCCACCATCGCCACAAGGTGGATGCGCCATCCGGTACTGCCCTCTCCATGGGGGAAGTGGTCGCCAAAACGCTGGGCCGGGATCTCAAGGAGTGCGCCGTCTATGGTCGCGAGGGGATCACTGGCGAGCGGGATCGCAACACTATCGGCTTTGCCACCATTCGCGCCGGCGATCTGGTGGGGGAGCATACCGTCATGTTTGCCGATATCGGCGAGCGGGTAGAGATCAGCCACAAGGCCTCCAGCCGCCTGACCTTCGCCAACGGTGCTGTGCGGGCGGGCAAGTGGCTTGGTCAGCAGGGTGCCGGTCTTTATGACATGCAGGATGTGCTCAATCTCAAGTGATGCCTCTGAGCGGCACTTTCGTACTACTGCTACCCCAGTGAAAAACCCCGGCTTGCCGGGGTTTTTGCTGTCAGTCAGCCAGATTTTGTGTAAAAAGACACGCTGCCTGCAATTTTTAACTGAACTCCTTATAAATCACACTATTGCGTTGTCCGCCAGATTTCCCCTTCCTGAATGTCATCACCAGGTAACAGATTTGAGCATCTTTATGGCGGATAAAGCCATTTTTTTACACGGACTGGAAAAGACTAAAAATTCAAACACAGAAAAACGTTTTCCATTTTTCATGTTCACTCTTGTCATCGTAAAAGCGTTAAATTTGTCATTAATGTTTTTTGTGTAAAAATGTATTGTATTGTTTTAATTGATTTTTTTGTTGGTTTTTGTCGTTATCGCTGGCTTGGCGGCATCTTTTGATGGTGGTTTTTCCTTTTCTTTCGCGGGAGGGGGTTGCAAAGCGATTAAGTGCATAGATAATGGGTAATGTTGCTTTTTTATTGAATTTAGATGCATTTCATCTGAGAAAAGACGTTGAAATGCCACTTTTTTTAAGTAGAATGCGCCCAATTTGCCAGAAATCTGCCGGGTTCGAGTCCTGTCCAAGACCGGAACCGAGCCCGCAACACCCAGGTAAATTGCTGAATTTAAAGCTAAATAACTGGAGGTTGTCTTGAATCACACTGCATTGCTAGTGCTGGAAGATGGAACTGTGTTCAAAGGCGTGTCGATAGGCGCCGAGGGATGTTCCGTTGGTGAAGTGGTTTTCAATACGTCGATGACGGGCTATCAGGAAATCCTCACCGATCCCTCTTATTCCCGTCAGATAGTCACCCTCACTTACCCCCATATAGGCAACACCGGCACCAACAGCGAAGATGAAGAGTCCAGTCAGATCCATGCTCAGGGATTGATCATCCGGGACCTTCCGATACTTGCCTCCAATTTCCGCAATCAGCAATCCCTCTCCGAATACCTCAAGTCTCACAACATCGTTGGCATCGCCGACATCGACACCCGTAAACTGACCCGCATCCTGCGCGAGAAAGGCGCTCAGGCTGGCTGCATTCTGGCCGGGAAACAGGTCGATGAAGCCTATGCTCTCGAGCAGGCCCGCGCCTTCCCCGGTCTGAAGGGGATGGATCTGGCCAAAGAGGTGACGGTTGGTGAGGCGTACAACTGGACCGAAGGGAGCTGGCAGCTTGGCAAGGGGCATGTCACCCCGGATGCCGACCAGCTGAAATACCACGTAGTGGCCTATGACTTTGGCGTCAAGCGCAACATCCTGCGGATGCTGGTTGACCGTGGCTGCCGCCTGACCGTGGTGCCTGCCAAGACCCCGGCCGCCGAGGTACTGGCGATGAACCCGGATGGCATCTTCCTCTCCAACGGCCCCGGCGACCCCGAGCCGTGCGACTACGCCATCGAGGCCATCAAGGCTTTCCTTAATACCAACACGCCGGTATTCGGCATCTGTCTGGGTCACCAGCTGCTGGGTCTGGCCTCCGGTGCCAAGACCGTCAAGATGAAGTTTGGCCACCACGGCGCCAACCATCCGGTGAAGAGCCTCGATGACAACACCGTCATGATCACCGCTCAGAACCACGGCTTTGCGGTAGACGAGAACAGCCTGCCGGATTGCCTGCGCGCCACCCACGTCTCCCTGTTCGATGGCTCCCTGCAAGGCATCCATCGCACCGACCGTCCGGCCTTCAGCTTTCAGGGGCACCCCGAAGCGAGCCCGGGCCCGCACGACTGTGCCGGTCTTTTTGACCACTTTATTGAATTGATTAAGCAGTATCGCGCCTAAGAAATAGAGGAAAGAGTTTCATGCCAAAACGTAATGACCTTCAGAGCATCCTGATCCTCGGCGCCGGCCCCATCGTCATCGGCCAAGCCTGCGAATTTGACTACTCCGGCGCCCAGGCGTGCAAAGCCCTGCGCGAGGAGGGCTACCGCGTCATTCTGGTCAACTCCAACCCGGCCACCATCATGACCGACCCGGAGATGGCAGACGCCACCTACATCGAGCCCATCACCTGGGAAGTGGTGCGCGAAATCATCAAGAAAGAGCGCCCGGACGCCATCCTGCCCACCATGGGCGGCCAGACTGCGCTCAACTGCGCACTGGCGCTGGAGAAGCATGGCGTGCTGGCCGAGTTCGGTGTCGAGATGATCGGTGCCACCGCCGACGCCATCGACAAGGCCGAAGACCGCTCCCGTTTTGACAAGGCGATGCGCAGCATTGGCCTCGAGTGCCCGCGTGCTGGCATCGCCCACAACATGGAAGAGGCGTGGGGCGTGCAGCAGATGGTCGGCTTCCCCTGCATCATCCGTCCCTCCTTTACCATGGGCGGCTCGGGTGGCGGCATCGCCTACAACACCGAAGAGTTCGTCGAGATCTGCGAGCGTGGTCTGGACTTGTCGCCGACCAAAGAGCTGCTCATCGACGAGTCGCTGATCGGCTGGAAAGAGTACGAGATGGAAGTGGTGCGGGATCGCAACGACAACTGCATCATCGTCTGCGCCATCGAAAACTTCGACCCCATGGGTATCCACACCGGTGACTCCATCACGGTCGCGCCAGCCCAGACGCTGACCGACAAGGAGTACCAGCTGATGCGCAACGCCTCCATGGCGGTGCTGCGCGAAATCGGCGTCGAGACCGGCGGCTCCAACGTCCAGTTCGGTATCAACCCGAAAGATGGTCGCATGGTCATCATCGAGATGAACCCGCGGGTGTCGCGCTCCTCCGCGCTGGCCTCCAAGGCGACCGGTTTCCCCATCGCCAAGATCGCTGCCAAGCTCGCCATCGGTTACACCCTCGACGAGCTGATGAACGACATCACCGGCGGTCGCACTCCGGCCTCCTTCGAGCCGGCCATCGACTACGTGGTCACCAAGGTGCCGCGCTTCAACTTCGAAAAATTCGCCGGTGCCAACGACCGTCTGACGACCCAGATGAAGTCGGTCGGCGAAGTGATGGCCATCGGCCGCAACTTCCAGGAGTCCCTGCACAAGGCGCTGCGCAGCCTCGAAACCGGCAAAACCGGCTTCGACCCCATGGTTGACCTCAATGCCCCGGACTCCCTGACCCGCATCCGTCACGAGCTGCAGGATGCAGGTAGCGACCGTATCTTCTATATCGCCGATGCATTCCGCGCCGGTCTCTCCATGGATGGTATCTTCAAGCTGACCAAGATTGACCCCTGGTTCCTGGTACAGATTGAAGATCTGGTGAAGCTGGAGGAAGAGGTGAAAGAGCGCGGCATGGCCGGTCTGGATGCCGACTTCCTGCGCGCCCTCAAGCGCAAAGGCTTTGCCGATGCCCGTCTGGCCAAGATCCTCGGTGTGGCCGAAGGGGAAGTGCGCAAACTGCGCGCCCGCCACAACATCTTCCCGGTCTACAAGCGGGTAGATACCTGCGCCGCCGAGTTCGCCACCAACACCGCCTACATGTACTCCAGCTATGACGAGGAGTGCGAAGCGGCTCCGAGCAACCGCGACAAGATCATGATCATCGGCGGCGGCCCGAACCGTATCGGTCAGGGTATCGAGTTCGACTACTGCTGCGTGCACGCAGCGCTGGCCCTGCGCGAAGATGGTTACGAGACCATCATGGTCAACTGTAACCCGGAGACCGTCTCTACCGATTACGACACCTCGGATCGTCTCTACTTCGAGCCGGTGACCCTGGAAGATGTGCTGGAAATCGTGCGCATCGAAAAACCCAAGGGCGTGATTGTCCAGTACGGTGGCCAGACCCCGCTGAAACTGGCCCGAGCGCTGGAGGCCAACGGCGTGCCGATCATCGGTACCAGCCCGGATGCCATCGACCGCGCCGAAGACCGCGAGCGCTTCCAGTCTGCCGTCGAGCGCCTCGGTCTCAAGCAGCCGGAAAACGGCACCGTCACCGCGCTGGAACAGGCCGTGCTGCTGGCCGAGCGCATTACCTACCCGCTGGTGGTTCGCCCCTCCTACGTGCTGGGTGGCCGCGCCATGGAAATCGTCTATGACGAGCAGGATCTGCGTCGCTACTTCGCCGAGGCGGTGAGCGTCTCCAACGAATCGCCGGTGCTGCTGGACCGCTTCCTGGACGATGCGACCGAGCTGGACGTGGATGCCATCTGCGACGGCACCAATGTAGTCATCGGCGGCATCATGGAGCACATCGAGCAGGCCGGTATCCACTCCGGTGACTCTGGTTGCTCCCTGCCTCCCTATACCTTGTCCAAGAAGATTCAGGACGAGATCCGCGAGCAGGTGCGCAAGCTGGCGCTGGAGCTCGGCGTTATCGGCCTGATGAACGTGCAGTTTGCGGTCAAGGGCGATGAAATCTATCTCATCGAAGTGAACCCGCGCGCCGCCCGTACCGTGCCGTTCGTCTCCAAGGCGACCGGTGCCCCGCTGGCCAAGATTGCCGCCCGCGTGATGGCCGGTCAGTCGCTGCAAGAACAGGGCTTTACCAAAGAGATCATCCCGCCCTACTACTCGGTGAAAGAGGTGGTACTGCCGTTCGCCAAGTTCCCGGGAGTTGACCCGCTGCTGGGGCCAGAGATGCGCTCTACCGGTGAGGTTATGGGGGTGGGCAGCAGCTTTGCCGAGGCCTATGCCAAGGCGCAGCTGGGTGCCAACCACGCCGTACCGAAAGAGGGTCGTGCCCTCTTGTCAGTGCGTCACAGCGACAAGGCGCAGGTGGTCGACTTGGCTGCCAAGCTGCTGGAGCTGGGCTACGAGCTGGATGCCACTCACGGCACAGCCGTCGCGCTGGGTGAGGCGAGCATCAACCCGCGCTTGGTCAACAAGGTGCACGAAGGTCGCCCGCACATTCTCGACCGCATCAAGAATGGCGAGTACACCTACATCGTCAACACCGCCGAAGGGCGGGTGGCGATCCAGGACTCCAAGCAGCTGCGTCGCGCCGCCTTGCAGAACAAGGTGGCGTATACCACCACCATGAACGAGGCGTTTGCCACCTGCATGGCCATCAGCGTGGATGCCACCGCCAATGTCAACTCGGTGCAGGAGCTGCACCAGAAGGTGAAAAACCGCTAAGAGTTTGCAGCGGGCATCAGCCCGACTTGCCAGACGACCAACCCCCGCCAGCGATGGCGGGGGTTTCTTTTTATCAGGCGCTCACCGTTCGGTTCGGGGCGAGTGAGCCATTGAGGAAGGTCATGAGTTCCGCATCGCAGACAACGGATGGCGCGTGGGGTGGTAAAAGCGGGCAAGGGGAGGGGATGCTGCGAGCGCGGGTTTCAACTGCAGCAGGCAATCCTCTACAATGGCCCCACTTTGCTTGTCAGTGCAGTGCCAGCGGCGCTGCCTGTCGGGCCAACAAAAAATGGACATGCTTATGACCGCTTTGCCTTCCTGTCGTCTTCTTGCCTTCTGCTCTGCCTTGTTGCTGGCCGGTTGTGCCAGTGATCCCGCCTCCGCGCCTGCCAAAGAGGCGAGCGTGAGCACCCCCAAAACGCCGCCTGCCATGCAGCCGCGCAAACCGGCGGATATGAAGAGCCGCATCGTGCGCTTCTTGCCCCGTCAGGTGCCGGACAAACAGGGATGGGCTAACGACGTGGTGACGGCGCTCACCACCCAGGGGGTGACGGTCAATGATCACAACGTCTGTAGCGTGCTGGCGGTTGCAGAGCAGGAAGCCACCTATCAGGCCGACCCCGTGGTGCCGGGCCTTGGCAAGATCGCCTGGAAAGAGATCAACTCACGGGCCGCCAAGCTGCTGATCCCCGAATTTATGGTGCGGGCCGCGCTCTCCATCAACTCGCCCACCGGCAAGAGCTACGCCGAGCGCATCGACAAGTTGCGTACCGAACGGGAGATGAGTGAAATCTTCGAAGACATGATCAGCATGCTGCCGATGGGCAAGACGCTGTTTGGCAACCTCAACCCGGTGCATACCGGCGGCCCGATGCAGGTGAGCATCGCCTTTGCCGAGGCCAACGCCCGTGGCTACCCCTATCCAATCAAGGATTCCATCCGCCACGAAGTCTTTACCCGTCGCGGCGGCATCTGGTTTGGCACCAAGCATATCTTCGGTTATCCCGTCGACTACCCGGATACCCTCTACCGTTTTGCCGACTTCAACGCCGGCTGGTACGCCAGCCGCAATGCCGCTTTTCAGGCCGCCGTCAGCCGCCTGAGTGGCAAAACTCTGGCGCTGGACGGGGATCTGATCCGCTATGACTCGGATCTGCCGGGCAATACCGAGCTGGCCGTCTACACCCTCGCCAACCGGGTCAATATGAGCAAACAGGCGATCCACCAGAGTCTGCGCAAAGGGGATACCGCCGAATTTGCCGAGACCGATCTCTACCATCGCATCTTTACCCTGGCCGACAAGCAAGCGGGCAAGCGACTGCCCCGCGCCATCCTGCCCGGCATTCAGCTAAAGAGCCCGAAAATCACCCGAAACATTACCACCGCCTGGTTTGCCAAGCGGGTGGATGACAGGGCGCAACGCTGCGTGCGGCAGATGGCGACGATTCGCTAAGAAACATCAAGGGCGGCCAATTGGCTGCCCTTGATGTGAGAGTGAGTTTCCCCTTATGTGGCGGTTCATGCCTTGCTGTTCCCCGTGAGATTTACAATGAATCTGCATTTGGGGTATCCACTGCATCCCCAAAACCGATTGCCTCGGTTATCCCCCCGTTTGGCGGTACGCAGTATCATCGGGTTGCCGCATCTGGGGCATAGTGGATTTTCTTGGGAGCGCGATTCGGTGATGGTTGGCGAGGCGTTCACCACCTGATTGACGACAGGCATTGCAGCTACGGATAAAGGCGGGCGGGGAACCTCGCTGTGACGTGCTTTCAACTGCGCCACATGCTGTTTATGGGTCTGCCAATTGGCGGCCAGTCGTCCCCGCTGGATGGTGTCGATCACTCTGGTGACTTCGGCAGGGGTCAGCACCTGCGCGGTTTTACTCTTGATATAGCGAATAAGCCCGCGGTTCATCACGTTATCCGGCATGGGGGTTTTAAAGGTGCAGTCGCCAATAAAGTAGATAATCGAATGGAGCTGATGATCAGCAAGACCCAACAAGGATTTGAGCGTCATCAGGTGCAGATAGTTTTGGCGCAGGGGATTTTGAAAGGTATGTTTGCGGCGATAGAGCTGCTGGGTCCAGCTCTTGTGGGCTGGATTGCCAAATATCCACCCCTTGATGTTCTTGGTTTCGATGACAAACAGCCCGAAGCGCGAGACGATCACATGATCGATCTGGGTAGTGCCCTGCGGGGTTGGCAGCGTCACATCCTTGAGCAGGTGGTACTCCCGTTGGCCGAGAAAAAGCCGGATGCCCAAGTTGATAAATGCTTCCCCAACCATCCCTTTGAACTTGGGCGTTTTGATCAGGGTGGCAATCAACAACAGGGGCAGCAGATACCAGAACTGGCCCAGCAGAACCGCAATAACGGGAGTGAAGTCCATTTCACATTTATCCAGTCAGTGAATTAGAGGGGATTCATGGCCTCTGGCCAGAGGAAATAGGGGCCAAATTTGGGGCTCATTCTAAACTCCCCTCCTTCCTCTTTGCCTTTCGCTGTGAGGTAATGCTTGCTGTCCCGCAGCTCAAGCAAGCCGTGAGTCACCATTTTTTCCAACAACTCATTGGTTTTGATCCCCCACTTTTGCGCCAGTTTGGATGAGGTCAGTTTTTCAGTGGCTGACTCATTTTCGTTAGCAGAAGGCTGTTGGGTTTCGGCTTCACTGACAACCCGTTCAAGGGATATGCGGACTTCATCACTAACTCGAATAATTCGTTGTGCCTCATCATAGGCATCACGGTAAAGATCATGATCTTCCGAGCGCTGGATCAATACCCCCATCTCGTTGTTATTGACCTGACTGAACTCGTAGAGATTGAGGCTGGTGACAATACACATCTCTTCATTGAGATAGCACTTGGCATGGAGGTTTTTGCAAAAGCTGGTGCGGATATAGGTGAGCTCTTTGAGCCAGCTGATCTCTTCCGGTTGCAGCTCACTTTTGCCATAGACGATCCGCACATCGATCTTGAGGCGGTTCTTGTCGGTGAGCAGCTCCTTGATCCTGTCGTTGAGCTTGAGGAAGGGGCTGATCAGGATCAGACGTTCTTTGGCATCTTTGATAAGTTCTTCAAGAAAGTAGTTGGTTGCGCTGGTATTCAAAAACTTGGCCATGGCAAAAATCTCTATCCCTGTGGTGTAACTGGTGGCGCAAATACTTGGCGGCGCTTGGCAGGCCATCTCCATGCCGGGCGGCGTGATCACCCAGCCAGTGCGGCTGGCAATCGACATCGTGGCTCTATGTGGATGGTGGGCGCCAAACTGAGCCATTCTACCCATTCCATCAAAAGGAATATGTGACAGATTGCACTAACTCTGTGACAAGGCTGGATTTTTCGGGGCGGGCTGTGGTTGATGGTAAATCGCAGGTGCAAAAAAGCCCCTTGTCGGGGCTTGGTGTCTGGCAAGGCCTGTGTCGGGATTATCAATCGAACAGGATGCGGCCGCTGGTGCCGGCATCGCTGTCTTTCCAGCTGGCGCCGCTTTTGCGCAGGGTGTAAGTGATGGTCTCCTGCTTGAATTTCAGGTAGTCGCTGCCGCTGTGGCTTGGTTTGACCTGATTGCCATCGATATAGGTCTCCCCTGTGGTATCGACGTGAATTTCGGCCACGGTGCGGCCATCGTCAGTGACCGCTTTATAGTTGCCAGCCCACGGGCTCTCGTCGCCATACTGCACGGCCCCTTCCTGAGCGTGCGCTTGGGCATGGGTCTTGTGGCCGTGATGGGTTTTGGCCACGGCGCAGCCGGAGATACCGACCGCCAGCAGGCAACCGAGGGCGACATTGAGCAGAGTCTGTTTGGATTTCATCTTCATTTACCTGTATCAAATAATTGCAATGGATAAGGGGTGGAGCCCCCACGGTAGGTGTGGGCCCCGCTGAGTCGTGGCTCGAAATCAGTCCTGATTGATGCCTGAAATATGGCCGCGGGCGTCGGTGAGGCAGTGCCAGAGCCGGTCATGGGGCCCCTTGATATCAATCATCATCCCCGCCTGGGAGTCGGCCACATAGTCGAGGGTCAGTTTGCTGCGGCTGACGCCCGCTTTTCTGGCGACGGCGTTCATGCAGGCGTTCTCGGCAACCTTGGTTTGCGCAGTGCTGCCGTTGTAGGCACTGCTGCTGGCGCTCTCATCATCGCCGTCGTCATCGTTCTCATCGTCATTGAGCTGGCAGGCGCCGCTGTCGCCATTTTTGACAAAATAGGTGATGCCCCAGTCGCCATTTTTCACCATGGAGAGGGTGGTGCGCCCCTTGCTCGCCTCGTAGAAATTTGAATTCACTTTTTTAAGTGGAATTTGCTGGTTATTGATATAAGCCGTGCCATCTTCGATGCGAAGATTAATATGTCCAGGACAGCTGGCGGATAAATCAGGCACCCCTGCATATGCAGTTCCGGTCATGACCAATACAGAGAGAGCAAGCAGCGTTTTTTTCATCAGATAACCTCAAATCAACAAGGATTAGCAAGTGTGATGTCGTCAAAATAACGGTTGCTATGCCTGAACGTTATTTCTGTGCTCATTGCACACCTGTTATCGGTAGCCCGCAGTCAGTCGTTTCAGTGCGCCTCGCCCTGCCGGGATGACGCCAAATTTAGCAGTCGGGTGATGTAAGTAAAATAAAACAGGATTAATTGGATTCATAAAATATGAAAAACTATAAATCATTTAAAACAATAGGTTAGGTGCAGTTCAAGTCACTGTGCAAAAGATGGGGGACCATCCGGGATGGTTCCTTATGGGTGTCGATAAAGTTGGCCATAGGGCTGCAATGCCGGGAGTAGAGTATTTCCTATGTTGCATGATGGCACAGGCTGGCGATATCAAGGGCCAATCAGCCATTGCGCGCCGTAAATACACAGACAAAAAACTCCAATATTCGGTGTGTGAGGGGGGAATTAGCCTACCAGCAGGTGGATATTTTTACCTGATATGACGGGGTGGTGAGGCATATGAAAGGGTCAGGATAAATAAACCCTCCGTCAATAGGGCGTGATTATCTGGAGTGTTACTGTGCTTTCACTGAGGATTGCCCACTTTTGTCAGGCAAAAATAACGACTTAGAAACTCATGGCCAACCCGATGGAATAACCGCTGGTGTTGTGGCTGAACATATAGCGGGCAACCAGCCGGGTACGGGTGACTATGATGTCGTATTTGCTGCTGTCCAGCTCCAGACCGGCGCCGATGGAGTTGAGGGAGTCAAAGCCAAGCAACCCCCGCTGCTCCCCCAGATATGCGGTATGGGCCCCCTCCAGTACATAACGCACCGGTCTGTCGAGCAGGGTCCAGTGGAACAGCGGGGCCCGGCGGCGCAGATAGAGACCGAGGTTCTCCGCCTCGGCGTGACCACGGACGCTGGTCGAGGTACCGCCAAAGCTTTGCAGGTGTTGGTAGGAGTAGCGCACTTCGACATCGATATCCTGCGCCTTTGAAAAGAGCTCGTAGTCGAGCATCAGCGAGCATCCCAGTCCGTACATATTGAGCTGCCCACCATCGAGAAAATCCAGCGAGTAGCCCTTGGTGCGCTCCAGCAGCCAGTTGCCGATCCGCAGATCGCTGGCCATGGTACCGAGCGAGACGTTGGCGATGGGGCGCAGCACCCAGTGGCCACCGCGCGGGTCTTCATGGAGGGCGATATCCCAGCCGATCCCGCCAGAGGCGGTCAGGCTGTTCCACTTGGTCGGGAGGGTGCGGCTCTCTGTGCCGTTGCTCACCACAAACTGGGGATCGTAGCGGCTAAAGCCGATCGCCCCTTCCAGATAGATGGGCACGGCTTCGCTCATGGTGGCGCCGCCACCGATCTGGGTCATGTTGAGGGCGGCAGATTGATTGGTGCCGCTGCCGATATCGAGGTTGCTGGCGGTGATGTCGGGCACCACGGTGAAGGTCATCAGCGAGAGCACCGCATTGGCGCGCTCTTGTGCCCACTCCTGATCCTGTGTTGCGGCCTTGACGGCGCTGCCGGATAGCGCCAGCAGCATTGGCAACAACATCTGCAATAAAGAGGAGCAAGAGCGGTGCATGAGTGTGGTTCCCGATAAGCGGCGTCTGATTGCCCTGGCTTTACTGTAGCGAGCTTCCTGCCGGTTGGCACGGAGCTAAGAGGGGGGAATAAGCGCCGCTTTCGGTCGGTTGCCGCTGAGGGGCAAGCCTTTGCCACACCAACGGCACGCCTTTGCAGTTTGTCGCTAAAGCTTGGCCTCTTGCCGCCGATATCTCTTGTGAGATCGTGTGGAGGACAAGCAATTGAACGCTTGGGTGTTGGGGTTGGTCAGCATATCCGTGAGTATGCAGTTACAGGCTGGGGTCACCGAATTTGGTGCCGGTCTGGATCAATCCGTCTGGCGTTTGACCTCCGATACCCAGATTGAGTGTCGCCTCGAGCACCCTATCCCCAACTGGGGAACGGGGGCCTTTGTCAGCCGCGCCGGACGCAAGATAAACCTCGACTTCGAGCTCAAGGGCAAGCGGCCACAGGCCCAGACCCAGACGGTGAGCCTTGGCATCATGCCGCCGGTATGGCGCCCGGGGATTGCCGGGCGAGAAGTGAGCCAGCTGCGCTTCTATCAGCAGTTTGATGGGCTGGTGGAGGGGCAAACCGCCTGGACCATGCTCGACGAGCTGGAGGGGGGGCGGATGCCGACCTTCCAGTATCGGGACTGGTATCGCCAGAACCGCGCGGTGCGAGTGTCCCTCTCGTCAGTCAACTTTCGGGTGAAATATCAGGCCTTTATCGACTGTCTGAGCGGGCTCTTGCCCTACAGCTTCAACGATATCGCCTTTAGCGTGCTTACCTACGACAAGAACAGCGATCAGCTCTCCATCCCCTCCAAGCGGCGGCTGGCGATGATCAGCGAGTTTATCAAGGCGGACAAGAGCATCGACGTGGTGGTGATCGATGCCTACAGCGACAGCTATGGCGGCCGCTGGCCGAACCTGAAACTCTCCGAGAAGCGGGCCGATGCCATCAAGAAGGTGTTTGTCGATCTGGGGATCGATCCTGGCAAGATCTCGGTGGAGGGGCATGGCGAGAAGCAGCATGTTGCCTCCAACGAAACCGAACAGGGTCGTGCCAAGAACCGGCGGGTGGTGATCAGCATGGGGCGCAATGGCGAGATCTAGCTTTGCGGCCCGGTCAGAGAAGCATAAAAAAGAGCGCGTCTGCGCTCTTTTTTGATCCTGCCATTCGGCAGTGGGATTAGGGCAGCTTAGAAGCTGTCACCTAGGCCAGTACCGGCATCTTTCTTGGCGATCAGTTCAATCTTGTAACCGTCCGGATCTTCGACGAAGGCGATGACGGTGGTGCCACCCTTGACCGGGCCCGGTTCACGGGTGATCTTGGCACCGGCGGCGCGCAGCGCTTCGCAAGTGGCGTAGATGTCGTCCGCTTCCAGCGCGATGTGGCCATAGGCTGAGCCCAGTTCGTACTCGCTCACCCCCCAGTTGTAGGTCAGCTCGATCACCGCTTCATCCTTCTCGTCACCGTAGCCGACGAAGGCCAGGGTGTACTTGTACTCGCTGTTCTCGCTCTTGCGCAGCAGCTTCATGCCAAGGACGCGGGTGTAGAAGTCGATGGAGCGTTGCAGATCGCCGACACGCAGCATGGTATGCAGAATTCTCATTGCTCAGTTCTCCGGGTTGGTGATGTGTACTGCTTTCAATCTCGGTTGCGAGGCTATCAGCTGTCGGGATAGACCTTCTCTTTGTACTCGCAGAGGTCCTCGATGATACAGGAACCGCTGCAGCGGATGTTTGCGAGCGAGACTGGTATGACGGTTGTGGCGCCCAGTCATTCAGCTCTCTGGATAGACCTTCTCTTTGTACTCGCACAAGTCCTCGATGATACAGGAACCACAGCGGGGCTTGCGAGCCAGACAGGTGTAACGCCCGTGCAGGATCAGCCAGTGGTGGACATCCAGCTTGAACTCGGCGGGCACCACTTTAAGCAGCTTCTCCTCCACCTGATCCACGTTCTTGCCTACCGCAAAGCCAGTGCGGTTCGATACCCGGAAGATATGGGTATCGACGGCGATGGTGGGCCAGCCAAAGGCAGTGTTGAGCACCACGTTGGCGGTCTTGCGGCCGACGCCCGGCAGGGCTTCCAGCGCTTCGCGATTCTCCGGCACCTCGCCGCCGTGGCGCTCCAGCAGGATGGCGCAGGTCTTGATGACATTCTCGGCCTTGGTGTTGAAGAGGCCAATGGTCTTGATGTACTCCTTGAGCCCGTCTACCCCGAGCTCCAGCATCCCTTGCGGGGTGTTGGCCACCGGATAGAGCTTGTCGGTCGCCTTGTTGACGCTGACATCGGTCGCCTGCGCCGAGAGCAGCACGGCAATCAACAGCTCGAATGGCGAGTTGAAGTTGAGCTCTGTGGTGGGGTGGGGATTGTTTTCCCGCAGCCGCTCGAGGATCTCTCTGCGTTTCTGGTTGTTCATGCCTTGCGTCCAATCATAGCTCGGTCGCCCGGACGCGAGCCGGGGCAACGTTGCAGTGGGCCACTGTGGCTGCTTGTTTGCGGTCCCGCCAGTCGTTGATGGCGTTCTTGGCGGCGATCAGCAGCCCCAGCCCGATAAAGCCGCCCGGCGGCAAAATCGCCAGCAGCAGGCTGGCATCGGCGTGGAACAGCTCGATGCGCAGGGATTTGGCCCACTCGCCCAGCAGCAGTTCGGCGCCATCAAACAGGGTGCCCATGCCGATGATCTCGCGCATGCCGCCCAGTACCAGCAGCACCAGGGTAAAGCCAAGGCCCATCATCAGGCCATCGAGGGCCGCCAGCAGCGGCGGGTTCTTGGAGGCATAGGCCTCGGCGCGGCCGATGATGACGCAGTTGGTGACGATCAGGGCGATAAAGATGCCGAGCGCCTGATAGAGGCCATAGGTGTAGGCGTTCATCAGCAGCTGCACGCTGGTCACCAGCGAGGCGATGATCATCACATAGACCGGAATGCGAATATCCTTCGGCACCCAGTTGCGCACCAGCGAGACGGCGAGGTTGGAGCAGACCAGCACCGCCATGGTGGCAAGGCCCAGCCCCAGCGCATTGGTAAAGGTGGAGGAGACGGCGAGGGTCGGGCAGAGCCCCAGCACCTGCACCAGCGAGGGGTTGTTCTTCCACAGCCCCTGACTCATCAGCTCCTTGAGCTCGCCTTTGCGGCTTTCCAGCTCGGCAATCGGGGTTGCGCCCGTTTCAATCTGTTCCATCTGGTTCATGATGGCTCGACTCCGTTAGTTCGCCGCCGGACAAGCCGGGGCGTTGCTGAGCAGTTCGGGTTGCTCCTGCTGCAGTTTCAGCAGGTTCTTCACCGCCTTGACCACGGCTCGCGGGGTGATGGTGGCGCCGGTAAAGGCATCAAACTCGCCGCCATCCTTCTTCACCGCCCACTGGGGCTCGTTGTCATGGGTCAGGAATTTTCCGGCAAAGCTGTTGATCCAGTCCGATTTCTTCAGCTCGATCTTGTCACCAAGGCCCGGGGTCTCGTTGTGAGCGAGCACACGTACGGCGGTGATGGTGCCCTTGGCACCAAAGCCCGCCACGATGCGGATCGCCCCGCTGTAGCCATCCGGTGCGATCGCCTCCAATGCATAGCCGGTCACCACGCCATTTTTGCTGGCGGTATAGAGGGCCTGCGGCTGATCACTGCCGAGATACTTCCTGCTGGTCACCTGCTTGCAGCTGGCCACCAGATCGTTGTCATAGCTCCCCTCTGGCAACAATACCGAGAGAGTCTGCTGTTTCTCCAGCTGTTGCTGGTGGGCGATTTTATCCTTGGTCAACTCGTTGGTCAGTACCACCAGCGCTGTACAGCCCAGCGCGAACATGGCCAGAATAAGGCCGTTCTTGCGCATGCTCTTTAACATGTCCGGGCTCCGTCAGCTGTGATGGGGGAAAAGGGCAGAAACATCATTGGCGACGGGCTCCATACACTTTCGGGCGAGTCAGGCTGTCAATAAACGGCACGCAAAGGTTGGACAGCAGCACGGCGAAGGCGAACGCATCGGGATAGCCGCCAAAGCGGCGGATGATGTAGACCAGCACCCCGATCAGCACGCCATAGACCAGTCGGCCGCGCGGCGTGGTGCAGGCGCTGACCGGATCGGTGGCGATAAAGAAGGCCCCCAGCATAGTCGCGCCGCTAAAGAGATGGAACATGGGCGTGGCAGTCGCATCCGGGCTTACCAGATAGCCGATGGTGGAGGCAGCCAGCAGGGCACCGAGAATCGCGGTGGGAATGCGCCAGTTGATCACCTTCTGTTGCAACAGGAACAGGCCGCCCAGCAGATAGCCGAGGTTGACCCAGCTCCAGCCGATTCCGCCCCAACCCTCAAACAGCGGGCCGCTCAGGATCTCGCCGGTGGTGAGCCCCTGAGTCAGGCCGGTTTTCAGGGTATCGAGGGGGGTCGCCATGGTGAGACCATCCACCCCCTGCTTGAGCTGGGCCATGCTGTAGCCGTCGAGGCTAAAGCCGGTGAAGATGACCGACGCCGCATCACCAAAGCCGAGGCTGTAGGCGCGCACGCTCTCTGGCGGCAGCCAGCTGGTCATCTGCACCGGGAAGGAGACCAGCAGCAGCACATAGGCGACCATGGCCGGGTTGAACAGGTTCTGGCCCAGTCCGCCGTAAAGGTGCTTGGCGACAATGATGGCAAAGGCCGTGCCCACCACCAGCATCCACCACGGCAGCAGCGGCGGCAGGGAGAGACCAATCAGCACGGCGGTGAGCGCCGCACTGCCATCCATCAGGGCAGGCTTGATGGCGCGGCCCCGCAGCTTGAGCACCAGCGCCTCGCACAGCAGCGCAGTGACCAGCGCCAGCAGGATCTGGATAAAGGAGCCCCAGCCGAAGAACCAGGTCTGGGCCAGCAAGCCCGGCACGCAGGCCAGGATCACCAGCAGCATCAGGGTTCGGGTCTGTTTGCGGTTATGGGCAAACGGCGCAGTCGCAATATTGAACATGAGTCTGTCGATTACCTTGTGGTTGTTCGGTCGGCTGACGGGGCATCTTCAGCGGCGGTTTCTGCGGCTCTGGCTGCCTCGGCCGCCAGCTTCTTCGCCTTGGCGCGGGCCACCGCGGCTGCAATGGCCGCTTTTTTCGGATCAACCGGGGCATCAGCCGCAGGGGCGCTCGCTTCAGGAGCCTCTGCGACGGCAAGTGGTTGCTCACGGCTGGCTGCATCGGTTTGCATCGGCTCAGCCGATACGCGCTCACCCTCAGCTCCGGCCCTGTCTACCTGAGTACCGGCACTCTCTACCTCTGCACTGGTACTTGCTACCTCAGCACTGGTACTTGCGCCCTGCTGGGCCAGCTTTTTGGCCTTGGCACGGGCGATGGCAGCGGCGATAGCGGCCTTCTTGGGATCGACCGCTTCGCTTGCTGCCGTATCGCTGTGGCGGGTGGTTACTTCGCTTTTGGCTAGCGCCACGTCGCGGGTCTGTGCGCTGGCAGCAGGCTCACTCTTCGCATCCTCAACACCGGCACTTTCGCCCTGCTGGGCCAGCTTTTTGGCCTTGGCGCGGGCGATGGCGGCGGCGATGGCTGCTTTCTTTGGATCGACCGCTTCGCTGGCCGCAGATGGCGCATCGCTTTGGGTTGCTGCCGTTTCGCTGGTGCCTGCGGTGGCAGTCAGATCGCCCTCAGCGCTGTCGCCCTGCTGCGCCAGCTTTTTGGCCTTGGCCCGCGCAATGGCAGCAGCGATAGCAGCTTTCTTGGGATCAACCGCTTCGCTGGCCGCAGATGGCGCATCACTTTGGGTTGCAGCGGATTCGCTGGTGCCATTATTTGCGGTCAGGTAGCCCTCAGCGCTGTCACCCTGCTGGGCCAGCTTCTTGGCCTTGGCACGAGCGATGGCGGCAGCAATTGCTGCCTTTTTCGGATCAACTTCTGCCTTTTGCTGATCAGCATCTACCGCAGGCGCAGCAACGGCTTCGGCAGCCGCAGGCTCGGCGCTATCGCCAGCCTGAGCAGCTTTCTTGGCCTTGGCGCGGGCCAGTGCGGCAGCGATGGCCGCTTTCTTGGGATCGCTGGCGGGGTCAACTGCCTCGGCGGGTTGCGCAGCAGCGGCTGCAGTGTCGCTGTTTGCATCCTCCGCCAGTTTGGCGGCGCGGCGCGCCTCCGCTTCCCGTTTGCGGGCTTCGCGGGCGGCAATCACGGCGCTGTTGTCAGGCAAGCCCTCGGCGGTGGCTGTAATGGCAGTGATGGGGGCATCCTGCTTGGCCTTGATGCGGGCCAAGGCGGCTGCCACCGGATCTTCGCCGCCTGCGGCCGTCATGGTTTGACGGCGCTGGGCGGCGGCTTCGGCGTGGCGCGCTTCGCGGGCCGCTTTCTCCCGCTCGAAACGGGCCTGCTTGGCCTCGAAACGCTGCTTGGCGCGCTCGGCTTTTTCGGCCTCGGCGCGGGCTTCGCGAATGTCATCTTTGGCGATCTTGTAGTACTGCACCAGCGGGATCTCGCTCGGGCAGACCCAGGCGCAGGCGCCGCACTCGATGCAGTCCATCAGGTTGAGCTTCTCGGCCTTGTCATACTCCTTGGCCCGGCTGTACCAGTAGAGCTCTTGTGGCAGCAGGGTGGCCGGGCAGGCATCGGCGCAGGCGCTGCAACGGATGCAGGGCTGCTCCGGGCCGGGGGCGGGCAGTTCAGCCTGCGTCGGCGCCAGCAGGCAGTTGGTCGCCTTGACCACCGGCACCATGGCGTGGGGCAGGGTAAAGCCCATCATGGGGCCCCCCATGATCACCCGCTGCTCCGCTTCCGGTTGCAGTTCGAAACGCTGCAACAGCCAGCGTACCGGCGTACCGAGGCGCACCCAGGCGTTGCCGGGTTTTTTGAAGCTGTCGCCGGTGAGGGTGACGATCCGCTCGATCAGCGGCTCGCCGTCGATAATGGCGCGTTTGATGGCAAACACGGTGGCGACGTTGAGCACCATGATGCCGATATCGACCGCGCGGCCGCCTTTGGGCACCTGACGGCCGGTCAGCAGCTCGATGGTCTGCTTGGCACCGCCCGAGGGGTATTTGGTCGGCACCGTCTTGACCAGCACATCTTCATCGGTGGCGTGGCGGGTCAGCTGCTCGATCGCCTCTGGCTTGTTGTCTTCTACCCCGATCAGGGTCAGCTTGGGCTTGAGCAGGTGCTTGAGCACCCGGATGCCATCCATGATCTCGTCGGCATACTGCTGCATCAGCCGATCATCGGTGGTGATATAGGGCTCGCACTCCAGCCCGTTGACGATCAGGATCTCGGTGAGTTGGCCGCGGCCGTCGAGTTTGCTGTGAGTGGGGAACACGGCGCCGCCAAGGCCCGCAACTCCCGCCTGCTGGATGCGCTCGAGCAGCTCACCCCGCTCCAGATTCCAGTAATCGGCTTTGCCATTGCGCTCGCCCCATTCATCTTCCCCATCCGGGGTGAGGATGACACAGAGATCGCCGAGTCCGGAGGGGTGGGCAACCGTGTGGTTGCCAATCTCGGTGATGGTGCCGGAGGTGGAGGCATGGACAGGGACGACCCGCCCCTTGGCATAACGGGTCAGCGGTTGCCCTTTTTTGACCTTGTCGCCCACCTGCACCAGCAGATCGCCGGCGGGGCCTGCGTGCTGGCGCAGTGGAATAATGAGGCGCGGCGGTAGACCGGCGTCTACTACAGGGCTCTGGCTTGATTGCAGCTTGTTGTCGGCGGGGTGAATGCCGCCGTGAAAGTCCCAGAGCGTGCCGGCTTTGATACGTTCGAGTAAGGAATGCATGGTTGCTCCGCTGTTTATTCCACTATCTTGACCGGAATCTTGCCCGGAACATGCACGTTATTGAGATCCCACTTCCAGTTATCGACCGTGGTGGGCACCGGGATCATCTCGATGCAGTCGGTCGGGCAGGGATCGACACAGAGATCGCAACCGGTGCACTCGTTGGCAATCACGGTATGCATCGCCTTGGTGGCGCCGACGATGGCATCCACCGGGCAGGCCTGAATGCACTTGGTACAGCCGATGCACTGATCTTCGTGGATAAAGGCGACCTTCTTGACTGGCACGGCGGCCTCGTCACTGCCCCCCAGTGGCTGGGGCTCGACCCCCATCAGATCGGCAATCTTGCGCATGGTGGCCTCGCCACCGGGCACGCACTTGTTGATCTGATCGCCGTTGGCGAGCGCCTCGGCGTAGGGTTTGCAACCGGGATAGCCGCACTGGCCACACTGGGTCTGGGGCAGCAGGGCATCGAGCTGATCGACGATGGGGTCTGCTTCCACATGAAACTTGACGGCGGCAAAGCCCAGGATAATCCCGAACGCCAGCGCCAGCAGGGTGAGCACCAGAATGGCAAAGAGAATATGGATCATGGTTATATCTTGATAAGGCCGGTAAAGCCCATAAAGGCCAGCGACATCAGACCGGCGGTGATCATGGCAATCGACACCCCGCGAAACGGCGCGGGCACATCGGCGGCGACCAGACGCTCGCGCATGGCGGCAAACAGGATCAACACCAGCGAGAAGCCGGTGGCGGCGCCAAAGCCGTAGATCACGCTCTGGATAAAGTCGTGTCGCTCATTGATGCTGAGCAGCGCCACCCCGAGCACCGCGCAGTTGGTGGTGATGAGGGGCAGGAAGATCCCCAGCAGGCGATAGAGGGTCGGGCTGCTCTTGCGCACCACCATCTCGGTAAACTGCACCACCACGGCGATCACCAGAATAAAGGCGAGGGTGCGCAAATAGGCGATATCCAGCGGCAGCAGGATATAGTGCTCCACCAGATAGGAGCTGGCACTGGCGAGGGTCATCACAAAGGTGGTCGCCAGCCCCATGCCGATGGCGGTTTCCAGCTTGCCGGAGACCCCCATAAAGGGGCAGAGGCCGAGGAATTTCACCAGCACGAAGTTGTTAACCAGCACGGTGCCGATCAATAAAAGCAGGTACTCAGTCATCAATTACCGTCACTGAAAGTCGGGTTATCGGGGTTTGAAGGCGGGCGGTATTATCTGACGTTAGGGCCAGTTAAACAACCGCAAGGCCGCATGGTTATTATGCAACTGGATAATTTAGCCGGGGTTTTGCGCAAGATTGAGGCAGTTTGGCAAGCTGTTCGCATGAGCACCATGACTAGAGGGTACTCAGAGAGTTTCGAACTCAGGCTAGTCAAGAAAAGAAGTTGTTCCCCTTACCCGTTCCGGCAGCCAGCCCAATGTCTGAAAATCGGCATTTTTGAGTCCGCACTCCCAAATCCTGAACACTCGCCAGCCAGCTTCATGCAGCTGTTTTTCAACCAGTTCATCACGAGCGGTATTGGCCACAAATTTCTGCCGCCAGAATTCAGTATTGCTTTTGGGGGTTGCAGCAAAGCGGCAGCCCGGATGGCGATGCCAAAAACAGCCATGAACGAAAATGCAGAGCCGGTAGCGGGGAAGAACGAGATCAGGTTTGCCGGGAAGTTCTTTGACATGCACTCGAAAACGAAATCCCAATCCATGAAGAAATCTGCGCAGTGCCAGTTCAGGGCGTGTGTTTTTGCTTTTGATGCCAGCCATCATGGCTGAACGAGTTGCAGTATCGACAACATCCATGCTTTTGCTTCCTGCTTGGCAAGCTTCCTGGTATCTTTATGGCCTGATCAAAAACACAGTAATTACCAATGAGCATTTTTTCATCATCCATCCCCGTTGTCGATTTGTTTGCCGGTCCTGGTGGTTTGGGTGAGGGGTTTTCATCTCTCAACGATGGCAAGGCATTCGAGATCCGGGTTTCCGCAGAGAGGGATCCAATAGCACATGAAACCTTGAGACTTCGCTCCTTTTACCGTCTGCTCAAGAATCATCGGCGAGATTGCCTCCACGATTACTACCAGTATTGCAATGGAGATGCTGAACAGCCCTACACGGAAAAGAGCATTGATCTGTGGGAAAAGGCTGGTTTGGAAGCCATGTGTCTGGAGATCGGCAGTGAATCTGGCAATCAACGACTTGATCAGGCGATTACCAAGGCGCTTGAAAACAGAAGCGAATCCCAGCCATGGGTGTTGATTGGCGGACCGCCCTGCCAAGCATACTCCCTTGCTGGGCGTTCCAGAAACAAGGGCAAATCCGATTACAAACCGGAAGAAGACCATCGACATTTTTTATACAAAGAGTATCTGCGGATTATTCAAAGAAACAGGCCAGATATATTTGTCATGGAGAATGTCAAAGGCATCCTCTCCTCAAAAATAAATGGGGATTTCATTTTTCATCAGATACTTCGAGATCTGGCAAATCCCAATGCTGCATTGGATATGCCCGATGATGATTTGCGTTACCAGATTGTGTCACTGGTTAGCGACGAGGTATTCAGGGATGGTGATGACCCCAAGGCAATTGATGCAAGAAAATTCATCATTCAATCAGAGGATTATGGCATTCCACAAGCTCGTCACCGAGTCATTTTGCTCGGCATTCGGGATGATCGTATATTGACTGAGTTGCCGAAATTGTCGAAGGAAGATCCCATTACCGTAAAGCAGGTAATAGGGGACTTGCCTGTATTGAGAAGTAAATTGAGCAAACAGGAAGACTCTTGTGAAAATTGGGTTTCTTCTGTTAGTGACCAACTAATGGAACTTGCCCTGCATGCACCATTAGGCGCTGATCATATAAAGCCTCTTGCCAATAAATTGTCTGCAGTGGCTGAAACCCTTGATGCAAGAAATACTGGTGCATTGCGTCTTAAAAAAGATGACAAGTCTGGTTTTATTGGCAATTACGAGTTAAATGAGTGGTATTCTGATCCCAAGCTTAAGGTATGGTTGAATCATGAAACCAGAGGGCATCGCATTGATGATTTGGCCCGTTATGGTTTTGCGGCATGTTTTGCTGAAGAATATGGTCGTTCACCAAAAGGCCATACAGATTTTTGTCTGCCTGGATTGGCTCCGGATCATAAAAATTGGGAGTCTGGCAATTTTTCTGACAGATTCAGAGTGCAGCTGGCTGATGCACCATCAACAACAATCACCAGTCATATATCTAAGGATGGACATTACTTTATTCACTACGATCCAAGACAGTGCCGTAGTCTGACAGTGAGAGAAGCCGCTCGCTTGCAGACATTTCCTGACAACTATTTCTTCCAAGGGGGGAGGACTCAGCAGTATCATCAAGTTGGAAATGCTGTCCCCCCTTTGCTAGCAAATAAAATAGCGAAACTAGTTTTTAGTATTATTTATTCAAAATAAAATATTTCGCATAGTTAAAATTGAACGACATATCAATAAGTTAAATTAAAACGAAGCAAGAGAGTCTCTTGCTTCGTTTGATTTTAATAAAATCTTTTTTCTATTCTTGTCTCAAGACTCTTTGAATCTATCGAACTCAGATGGTAGCAAATGAACTATTTGTTCACCACTCATTGCAACAAAATCATATGTTCTTTCAAATTGTCGTAAGACTCGAGTTAAACGCCTTGGACTTTTACCACCAGCACCTCTCTTTCTGGTTAAATTTTCTTTATCCCAGTAAAGATGATATATTGCTTCGATCATTGATGGATTCGTAATTAATGTCTGAGTTGCTGCTATTTGGGCCCATAGCTCCCCAGGTGTATTAACAGCACCGTTGAGAAGAACGACTAGCTTATCTTCATGTCCTCGATGAGCTATAAAAACTCTCCAAATAGAGGCTAGATAGTGTCTGTAATAGCGTTGCCAGTTGTTTGGCTCAGCAATCCATATAGGTATTTCACCTGGTTTATACTGACCATTGATTTTTTTACATAAGCGTTCAAATAAATATGCAGAGCACCATGTCCAAAAACCCCAATCTCTTTCTGCGGATGTGAGCTCTAACTCTGCGACAATTTTATCCAATTCTTTTGCTGTTGATAAGCTGTCTTCAAGATTTAAATTATCGAGCAAAGTAGTAGAGCCACCTATAACTTGAGCAAATTCTGATGGTAACAGTAGCTCTTGGGGAAAGTCTTGTGGCTCATTAGTTTTTAGGCTATCAAGAAATGTAATAAATCTTGTTTTACCTAACTCCGTCATACGCATGATAGTCATTTCCATGCTCCTTCGGTAGAAACTAAGATTGCCGATTGACGAACACCAATACGATTAGCAAGAATTCTTACTGCGTTATCAACCCAATCGTCATAATCTGAACCTTTTTCTGGTAATCCAGCACCAATTTGACGGGCAAAAAGCAACCACCTAGTAGATAATTCATCCGTATCAGAAAGGTCTGTGTCCCAATCACTTTCATTGGATAATATTTTTACTAAAATTTGCCGCATAGCTGCAGGCAAAATCAACGATTTAAATGTAATTGAGCGTACAACTTGTTCTCTGCTTCCTAATTCTCGTTCTATTTCCAATACTGCTTTTTGCTCATCTTGAACAACTCGCCATAAAACACCATATGATGAAAGATCTACGCTGGAGACTGGTAGTAGGCTTTGTTGATTATCATCAAGTTGGTTATCTTTATTGTATGCTTGTACATTTTCAGCGATGCCAAGTAATAGCCCCTTCGATACATCAACAACTTTGATTCGAAAAGCAATATCCAACGCATCATCAAATTCAGTTAATTCAATGAAGTTACACCTAACGTTGTTTGTAACCTCTCCAAGATTTATTCGCATGAAGCGAGTCTTACTTTGAGGCTCTAAGAATACATTTGCATTTTGTGGAAAATTATAATTATTTAGACTGATAGCAACATCCACAATTGGGCGATCTTTGAAATCGTCATGCAAACGTATTTTAATATCCTCATGGAGGATTCTTTTACGACCTGTATAGTTAAACCGCTTCATCTAGTATCGCCTCCGACTCTACACTCACGATAATATCTCTGCGATGGTCAAAACCTTGGACTGACAATGAAAACTCATTTGAGTTTGCTACAAATTCTATGGTATTACCATTAATTTTAAGGTTGTCAACATTGTCTGCGCAAGGATAGGAAACATTCTTTGCCTTGCTAAGGTCAAAGTCGTTTGCATCCCAAAGCTTTAATGCCTTTGACTTTGATGCACCTGCAAAATCATAAGCAACCTTGACTATAAATTTACGCCTCAATTCAAATGGTTCTATGGGCCCATTAACAATGAATCCATCTTGGGATTTTGTTAAGCGATAGAAATGAGGGCGTGGTTTCACCGGGGGGATAATTGGCGGTTTTGTCATGCCACCAGTTTTTTTTCTTTCTACTTGTTTACGTGAATCTGGAACTTCATCATCATTCTCTGGCATATCTAAATAAAAAATATCGGATAAAATAGTTACATCCTCTTCATCATCGCCTTGATTCATAAGGTTTAGAATTTTATTTATAGATAGCCTTACGAAGTCAATTGTAGTTGATCCCCAGCGATATTTGTTCTTGAATTTTGTAGCATTTTTTTCCCATTCAGTATGAGCCGGGTTTTCAGCATCGCCAAGAAGCGTTGCTAATAGTCCAGCTTCGATAACTATCATGCTAGTATAACCACGAACTTTATTTACACGAGATTCCGGAATGAGGATTCCTTCTCGTAGAAATTGTGGTTTTCGCATAGTTTCGGTGATATCTTTTGACATATATATGTCGAAGTAAGATATATTGGTATTTTTTGTTCCATTTTTCTCAACGTATAATGGGCAAGTTATTTTAATAAAGCCATTCGGCTTGGAAAGAACCTCTTGGATTTTTTTTGCTACTTCTTTTGGTAAGTATTCTTTATCCCATTTAGGCATGGATGGTTGATCAGGACACTTTAATTCAATGGGTGTGTATTGTTTTTTTATAATTGCATTTGAGGCAAGAGTAATGAATGGAGTAAGTTCGTTAACTTTATCTGCGGGCAAAAAATCAATAACACCATCGTGGATGCTGACATCATTAATAAGATAAGGAATGTCATCCTCAACGACTTCAACAACTAAGTCACCGTTCATTATTGGCCAAAAGTATTCACTTATTATATGTTCAACAAGCTTCTGCTTACTTACCTCGGGTTGAATATATGGCATGATAAGTGATAAACCTGACTGATCAATCTTTCTTGATAGTCCAAAATCCGTAGCAAGTTGCTTGAAAAGGACTTTATCTTCGACAGGGAGCTGAAATCCATCTGTATCAAAAATACCCCACCATCCATCAGGAGTGAAGCAATTTTTCCCCACATGATGAGACTTTAGGACACTTTGACCTGCAATAAGACAACGATTATCAGATGTGCGCACAGTTATAGCAATAAACATACGTATGCCACTTGTGTATGGGAATACATATTTTCCTATTCCATGCCGACCGCGTTCACCTTCATGCTTACCTGATTGCCCTTCTGCACGCATAAAGAAATAAAATGAATTGTTAGATTGTTGAATTTCGCTCGCAGTTTCATCACCAATTAGGCCATTTGTATTGAAATCCTCATAGACCAAAAAACGACAGTTCTCGGATGCCGTCGGTGGGTTTATAAGTCCATTATCCTCAGCATTAAAATGATGCCAAGCATCTTCGGATATATAGCGATCCATTATCCCTGTACTTGCATCATGTGAGCCTAATGAAAAACGAACATATACAGGTTTTTCGGGCTCCAAGTTTGACTTGGCATCCATAGAGTTTTGAATTGCTTCGCGTACCAGCGCATGAGTATCATCATCGATACTCGAGTTAGTGAAAAAGCTCGCTTGCATTGGATCTCGCGATTTTTGGTTACGCCGTTTAGGTTCAAACAACCACTTTGCCGTCATGTCGCCTCCTATCATATTTTTTGTGACAAACGTGTTAGGTTTGTCACATTTTTAGTATCATATAGAGGCAGCATACCGATAAATGTAAAATGCCTCATACTTGAATGAGTATGATACTTTAAGTTCATAGCATATGTCATCACTATAGGTACCAAGTGATACACGTTTTTATTTGTTTAAAATAAATGTTCTGATATGCCAGCTTCATATAGATATTTAAGTCATTAAAGGCCGTGTGAATGCTTGGAAATATGGCTTCTGTAATTATTTTTTTGTTAAAATTCGTGTTGAGTTTTGATGGTGGTTAATGAAGGTTAGGTATATGGATAAGAATGCTTTAATGGATGAATTGAATCAATGCTATCCTATGATTGGTTTGTCTGCTGATTGGGTTTATCAGACATGGCTAATAAGCGGTGATGTAACTAACGGACTGGTAATCTTCGAAAATGAAGATAGCAGTTCATATGAGTTACTATCATTTTCATATGATGATGACAAAGACTTAATTACAAGGATGGTATTTTCAGGTTCTCTGTCAAATGTAATTAAAATGGCAGGAATTGATTGCAGAGAATAGACTTTCTTGACACCTAACCGTTGTGCTTGAAATTTTATTTTCTAAAAAGAGATAGCACTAACAGTATTTGGTGATCAAATATGGTTTTATCTCTTGTGATTGGGCAGTGATAGATCACCACCAGGAGGTAACCATGATCAGCCATATCGACCATCTGGTATTGACGGTCAGTGATATCGAACGGGCCGTGGAATTTTACAGTTCGGTGCTCAATATGGAGGCCATCACCTTCGGTGCGGGGCGCCGGGCGGTAGGGTTTGGCAACCAGAAGATCAATCTGCAACTGCTGGGGCAGGAGCCGCGCAATCGGGCGCAGGTGGGGTCGGGAGATGTCTGCCTTATCACCCGCTGGCCGCTGGAGCAGGTGATGGCCCAGCTGGCCTGCCACGGGGTGGAGATTGTCGAGGGGCCGGTGACCAAAAGTGGCGCCTGCGGGCCGATAGAATCTGTCTATTTCCTCGACCCTGACCAGAACCTGATTGAGGTCAGCATCTACCCCTGACAGGGTTGGCGCGGCGCCTGACGGTGCAACACCTATCAGAATCACTCTACTTCCTCGACCCGGATCAGAACCTGATAGAAGTGAGCATCTATCCCTGAGCCCACCAAGTCATCAGTCCCATCGTCATCATCAATAGAAAGGGGCCGTCAATTGACGGCCCCTTTCTTGTATCGCCATCGACCCAGCGCCAGTGGCTCTTTGCCGATACTCCAGAAACACCCTAGAAAGGCGCGCTGCTCTCATCGCTCTCCTGTAAAAACTGCTCCACTTCTGCCTGATAGGCCGCATCATATTGACCGCTGCTGGCAGGGGGGACGGCAGCAGACGGGGCGACGGGAGGAGCGGTGAGGGTCTCCATCACCCGCTGCTGCAGATAGGGGTAGAAGGGGTTGGAGGAGGTGCGGGTGAGGGCGCCGGGGTTGACAATCAGCACGCCGCGCTCACCACGCAGAGCCAAACCGCCGAGATTGATGCCGTATTGCTCCCGCTGCTCCGGGCGCGCTGCCATGCCATAGAGGGGGTCGTCCATCGGGAAGGGGAGCGCCACATGGGAGAGGGAGTAGATCTCTTTGGGATAATTGATACCCAGCGGGCGGATCTGCTCAGGCTGATCTGCGCTGGCCAGTGTTTTGGCTTGGGTCGCGGGAGAGGCGGGGTCGACATTGCCCACCACGGTGAGGCGATAGTGCCCGGGGGCGTTTGGCAGCAAGCGGTGCAGCGCCAGCTCGGAGGCCGAGCTCATCAGCGGGCCAAACAGGGTGCTGCGGTTGATATCAAACAGCACCAGTTCGCTGCCGTTGGCCGGCAGGTAGTGGTAGAGATCGGCAATGATGGAGCGGGTGCTGACGGTGTAGTCCATCACCGACTGGAAGGTGAGGGCGGGGGGAAACGCCGCCAGCTCGCCACTGGCGGCCAGCTGGCGCACCTGCTGCTGGATGGCGTGAGTCAGGCGATAGGACTGGC
Organism: Aeromonas sp. Lyrl_2; assembly: GCF_051948815.1. Classification (NCBI taxonomy): domain Bacteria; kingdom Pseudomonadati; phylum Pseudomonadota; class Gammaproteobacteria; order Aeromonadales; family Aeromonadaceae; genus Aeromonas; species Aeromonas sp. Lyrl_2. Next base: position 49,914 of record NZ_JAYJLJ010000005.1, on the reverse strand, counting down.
GCGCCCCGTTGACCGGAAACGAGTTGTACTTGAACGGGTTGAACTCCGGCATGGTGTCGAGCCAGGCGGCGTTGGCAAAGGCGGGCAGCAGGGCAGGCACGGCCTTGAGCCCGGCGAAGCGGGCAAAGCGGGTCACCCCGATCATCGGGGAGATCAGCACCAGCCGATCCGGTTTTGCCAGCGTGCCGCTCGGGTCGGCCAGCGCATCGAGCGCATATTTCACCGCCAGCGCGCCGCCGTTGGAAAAGCCCACCAGATGCAGCGGCCGCTTGCCCGGTGCCAGCAATCTGGCCTCCCGCACCGCGAGTCGGGTGGCGGCCAGCCAGGTCTCCCAATCCACATCCACGAGGCCAGCGGGTACGGTGCCGTGGCCGGGGATCCTCAGCCCCAGCGCGATAAAGCCCTGCTGCTGATAGCGCCTGGCCAGATGGCGCAGGCTGTAGGGGGAGTCGGTCAGGCCATGCAGCAGCACCGCGACCCCTTTGACGTCCCCCTCGGGGCGCAGCAGGTAGGAGCGGTTCCAGTTCTGCTGAAAGCGGGCGGGATTGATGGGGGAGGCCTGATAGTAGCGATTGCTGGCCAGTTGCTGCTCCGGCGGCGTCTTGGCAACCACCTCGGTGGCCACCAGTTCGAACAGCTCTGCTTCGTGGGCCAGATAGGCTTGCCAGTCGCTGCGATCGAGCTCATCGGCGCTGAGTTCGGGGGGCACCACAGTGTGCCACAGTTGTAGCGGCGCTGCCTGCCAGGCGAAGTAGGCGATCACCGCCCATGCGGTCAGCAACAGCAGCAACAGGGTCAGCAGAGCACGGCGAACAAGGCGGCGAGTGTGAGCCAGCATGGTGCAATCCTTGGCGATAGGGGTGGGGCCGCCTCTGGGCGGGCGAGTTTGGCGCAGCACATTGGACGCAGCCAACCGGCTTAAAGCCTAATGGAAACAAGGTGATATGTATAGTTGATGGCGTTCGTCCGCGCTGGCTGTGGGCGCCTGATCCCGCCGTTGGCATCAGGCGGGCCGTTCAAAGGCTGCATCGCGGGCCATCTGGCGGCGTGAACTTATCCGCAGATGCCAGCTTGGGCGCTGCGACCTTGCAACTATCTGCCCCTGAAAGGGGGCAATTATGCTACTGTAGCGGCGTTTTTTGATGGATAAGCTGGCATTGGCCTTTTTTGAAGATGGAATGGTATGCAGAACTTTGACGTAGTGAATTGGCTGATGCAGCAGACGGCCTCCCCGGCGCAGCCGGAACAGGCGATGGCACAACCGGGCGCGGCCCAGAACCTGTGGCAGGTGATCCATGCTGGCTAACGAATCCATGCGCCTGAACAAATACATCAGCGAGAGCGGTATATGCTCGCGTCGCGAGGCCGACCGCTTTATCGAGCAGGGCCACGTCTTTATCAACGGCAAGCGGGCCGGGATTGGCGATCAGGTGCAGGTTGGTGATCTGGTCAAGGTCAACGGTCAGGTGATCGAGCCGCGCGAGGCGGACAGTCTGGTGCTGATCGCCCTCAACAAGCCGGTGGGCATCGTCAGTACCACAGAGGCGGGCGAGAAGGACAACATCGTCGATTTCGTCAACCACAGCACCCGGGTCTTCCCCATTGGGCGTCTCGACAAGGATTCGCAGGGGCTGATTTTCCTCACCAACCATGGCGATCTGGTCAACAAGATCCTGCGGGCGGGCAACGATCACGAGAAAGAGTATCTGGTGACCGTCGACAAGCCGGTGACCGACGAGTTTGTGCGCGGCATGGCGGCCGGGGTGCCGATCCTCGGTACTGTGACCAAGAAGTGCAAGGTGAAGAAAGAGGCGCCGTTTGTCTTTCGCATCACCTTGGTGCAGGGACTGAACCGCCAGATCCGTCGCATGTGCGAGTACTTCGGTTTTGAAGTGACCAAGCTGGAGCGCATTCGCATCATGAACGTCAGCCTCAAGGGGCTGCCGGTAGGCGAGTGGCGCGATCTGACCGACGACGAGCTGATCGATCTGTTCAAGCTGATTGAGGACTCCTCCTCCGAGGTGAAACCGGCCAAAGGCGACAAACCCAAGGCGGCCAAGGCCCCTGCAGCGCAAACCGCCAAACCGGCCCAAGGCAAGAAGCCGCGCCGCGATGATGATCACGAGATTGGCGGGCGTCCCAATGTGCCGGGCCCGGAAGCTTTCGAGAAGAAGCTGCCGGTGGGCAAGGGTGGCGCGGGCAAAGGTGCTGCCAACAAGGGCGGTGCTGGCAAAGGGGCTCCCAAGGGTGGCAAACCGGCCGCTGGCAAGCCGCGCACCGCTAACACAGGGCGGCAGAAGAAGGGGCGCTGAGTTGCTCCCCTGAGCGGTGTCAGCCTCGTCTTGTCACCCCCAGCACTGTTATCCCCAACACACCGGCCTCAGGCCGGTGTGTTGTTTTGGGCAGCAGAGCTGGTTGGGAGGGGCGACGAAAGGGTTGGCTCGCTGGCGGTCGGTAACCGCATAACGCGAGGGTAGTGGCGCGGGTCGAGGCGCAGCACCAGCAGGCTCATCAGCAGCAAGCCCCCCAGCTGCCACTGCCAGGCGGCGGCGAAGTCGCCGAACAGGTGATAGAGGCGGGCGGCGACCCAGGGGCCGGTGGCCGCCAGCATAAAGCCGAACCCCTGCATCAGGGCGCTCAGGGTGCCGGCGCGGCGCGGGTCGGGCAGGTGATCGAGCGCAATCACCATGATCAGCGAAAAACTGCCGCCAAGACCGGCGCCGCACAGCATGCACCAGAGAATCGGGGCACTGGCTGGCGCCAGCCAGAGGCCGCCAAATCCCGCCAGCTGCATGGCGATGCCAAGCCCCATCCACGGCCGCCGATCCATCTTGCGCGCCGCCAGCAGCGGCAGACCGAGGCCGCTGGCGGTCTGCGCCAGCGCCAGCCAGGCGACCAGCTCGCCCGCTTGCGCCGCGCTCCACCCTTGCGCCATATAGGCGGGGGCCAGCCAGGCCACTACGATGCCGTAACCGCTGTTGATGATGCCAAAGCAGACGATCAGCAACCAGCTGCGTGGCAGGGTGATCAGCCGCTGCTCGCCATCGGGAATGGCGACCGCTGCGGTGTTTGGCAGACGCACTTTCCACCCTAGCCAGACGAGGGCCAGCAGCACCGGCAGGCTCCAGAGCGCCAGTGCCCGCGACCAGTCGAGGCTGACTGCAAGCCTTGGGGTGAGACTGGCCCCCAATGCCCCGCCCCCCATCATGCAGGCAGAGAAGATCCCCATCACCAGCGGCACCTTGTGGGCAAAGTGCTGCTTGATAAGGGCGGGCAGCACCCCTTGCACCAGCGCCGAACCCAGGCCGCAGAGGGCGGCGGTGGTGATCAGCAGGGCGCCGCTCTGGGCATCAAAACGCAGGGCACTGCCCGCCGCGAGCAGCAGCAGGGCCAGCCCCAGCAGGGTGGTGGCGCTGGCAAGGCTGCGCAGGCGCGGGGTGAGCAGCACGCCGACCCCGATGAGCCACAGCGGCAGCAGGGTGAGCCAGGCCAGGGTATCCATCCCGAGCGACAGGGCGCGGCCAATCTCGCCGCTCAGCGGGCCGATGGCGGTAAGAAAGGGGCGCAGATTCAGGCCAGTCAGGATCACCAGCACCAGCAGGGCGGTCTGGCCTGCGGGTTGATCCGTATTTCGTTGATTCATCGGGTGCAGTTTCCGGTTCTGGGAGAGACAGGGGGCATTCGGGACACGGAGTCATCGGGGCTGAACATGGCAGATCACCGTCAAAGGAGGCAAAAACGCCAGCCTAGCGGGGTCGAAAGTCATTTTGAAATTAAATGATAGAATGGGGTTCAGTGGTTTTGTAAATGGAGTATCCCATGCTGGATCCCCTGTTACTGCGCAGTTTTGTCGCCATTATCGACACCGGCAGCTTTACCCGCGCCGGTGAACGGGTCCATCTGACCCAATCCACCATCAGCCAGCAGATCCGCCGCCTTGAGCAGCAGCTCGGCTGCCCGCTGCTCGATCGTGCTGGCCGTCAGGTGGTCGCAACGGCGGAGGGGGAAAAATTGCTGGGGCTGGCCCGCCGCATTCTGGCGCTGCTGGCGCAGGCCGAAGAACAAGTGACGGAAGGGAGCGTGGCGCTCAGCCTCGGGGTGCCGGAGGATTTCGCCGCCGGTGCAATGACTCCTGTGCTGGCCGCCTTTGCCCGTGACTACCCCGAGGTGCGGCTAGAGGTGCAAAGTGGCCTGAGTCACGAGATCTGGCAGCGCTTCGAGGCGGGAGAGCTGGATCTGGCGTTGGTCAAGCAGACGCGCGGGCAGGGTTCGCCCCTTGCCAGCTGGCGCGAGCCGCTGGTCTGGGTCGACAGTCGCGACTGGCCCGCACGGGAACGGGATCCGCTGCCGCTGGTGGTATTCCCGAGCGAAGGGCTCTATCGGCGGCAGATGACCGAGGCGCTCGATGGCCTGGGGCGGCGTTGGCGTATTGCCTATGTCAGCGCCAGCCTTGCCAGTTTGCAGGGGGCGGTGAGCGCGGGGATCGGGGTGAGCTTGCTGCCCAAACGGTTGATGCCCGTCGATCAGCTGGCCCTGACCCAGTGGCCCAAGGTGGCGCCGGTGGAGCTGGCGCTCCATGCCGGGGGAAGCGGGAGCGAGCCGCTCACCCGTTTGAGCGCGGCCCTGATCGCCCTCTGTGACGAGGTGATGGGGCCGCAGTGAGTGGCTCTGTGGGGAAAAACTGAAGTCGGAAAGATAAGGCGGAAAAAGTACGGGGAGGGATCAGTGATCCTTCCCCTCCGCCAGTTTGCGCTCGTAGTCATTTTTGACGATGGCCAGCGCCGCCAGTACCAGCTCGGGGGTCAGCTGGTTGGTTTCCAGCAGTTCAATCAGATCCACCGCGAGTTTCACCTCGGGCGGGGCAGTTTCCAGTGACATGGGCAGGGTTCCGGTTGCGGGAAGAGGAGGGATTATACAGGGGCGCCGCCGTTGGCCGAAAGCGCCCGCTCTGTCGGGCTGTGAGGCATGAAGATCAGAGGTGCTGGCGCATCTCCTTGTCGATTTCCTCGCGCAGGGCAATCAGCTTTTTGGCGTACTGCTGCAACTGCAGATCGCTCTCGCTCACCGGCTGCCACTGGGGCACCGGGGTCGGTTTGCCCTGCTCATCCATCGCCACAAAGATGATGATGCAGTGGGTAGTCTTGTGGCGCTCGGTGTCGGTGGGGTGGCGGCTGTAGACATCCACCGCCAGGTGCATGCTGGTGGTGCCGGTGTGGATAACCTGGGCGTGCACCTCTACCAGTTGGCCAATCTGGATGGGGCGCAAAAAGCGGATCCCCCCCACATAGACGGTCACCGCATAGCCGCCGCACCAGCCAGCGGCGCAGGCATAGCCCGCTTGATCGATCCACTTCATCACCATGCCGCCGTGGACCTTGCCGCCGAAATTGACGTCGGAGGGCTCGGCCAGAAATTGCAGAGTCAGTTCGCGATTGGGCACAGTTACATCCTTATTGCCTGAAGGGTTTCCCTGAGCTTTGCCCCATCGGCCTGCCCGGTCAAGGGTTCATCCCCGATTCAGGGGGGCGGGGTCACTATCTTGCTCTATCGACGGGAACATAGCCGCAGGAGTGACACCATGAAACAGATGCTGGAACAGTTGCTGGGGGCAGGCAAAGGCTGGCTCAACGAAGGCGGAGACAAGCGCAAGGGGCAGATGCAGGGGGCGCTGGCCGGTGGCGCGCTCGGTCTGCTGCTGGGCAATAAAAAAGTGCGCAAATATGGCGGCAAGGCCGCTGCCGTGGGCGGCGCCGCAGCCCTTGGCGGGCTGGCCTACAAGCTCTATCAGGATTGGCAGGCCCAGCAGGCGGCGCCCGCCCAGCCCACCCATCCCATCAGTGGGCTGGAAGGCAATGCGCTGGATGCCCGCGCGGCGCTTTTGGTGCGCGCCATGGTGGCTGCGGCCCGGGCCGATGGCCATATCGACGGCGCCGAGCGCCAGAAGATTCAGGAGTACCTGACCGAACAGGGCCAGAGCGATGTCGCCCGCTGGATTGACGCCGAGCTGGCCCGTCCCCTCGATCCCCACGCGCTGGCACGGGAAGTGACCGACATGGAGCTGGCCACCGAGGTCTATCTCGCCTCCCTGCTCGCCATCGAAGTGGATCACTTTATGGAGCGAGGCTATCTCGACGAACTGGCGCGCGCCCTCAAGCTCGATGACAACCTCAAAGGGAGCATCGAGCGTCAGGTGGCCCAACTTAACGCCCCCGCCTGATACCTTTACCGCCATGGATTGCCGATAACGCCCCGCTCAAGGGGCGTTGTTGTTTCTGCTGCCCGTCAAAAGATGCGGATGAGCCTATTTGGATTGCTGAGCACAGCCCCTAAGATGGCGCAGGACCATCACCTTTTCGCAAGGAGCAACCGTTGGAGATACGCAAGGCAAGCGAACTGGATATCGACGCCATTGTCGAGCTGAACCGGCAGATAGGAGAGATCCACCATCAGCACTATCCCGAAGTGTTCTGCCCCCCTTCGCCAGAGGAGCGGGCATTTTTGCTGAGCTCCATCGGCGCGGAAGGGCGTCTGTTCTGCGTTGCCGAGCAGGATGGCATGGTGGTGGGCTTTTTGACGGCGCGGATCGACATCAATGAGAGCGTGCCGTTTCTCACCCGTGCGCCGATTTGCCGGATCGGCTCCGTGGTGGTGGATGAGCAGCACCGCTCCCGCGGGATTGGCAAGGCGCTGATCGCCCATTGCGATGAGTGGGCCAAGGCCCGTGATGCTCAGCAAATCCGGCTGGAAGTGATGGCCTTCAACGAGCGTGCCCAAGCGCTCTACGAGGCGCTGGGCTTCAAGGTGCAGTCGCAGATCATGGCCAGATGAGCTGTTTGTTATGGCGAGTAACGCCGCGTCACTCCCCAACTACAAAGGCCCGTTACGGGCCTTTGTTCGTTTCGCCAGCGGCTCTTTGTCTCGTTACTTTTCACCGAGCTGCGCGGCAATCAGCGCGGCCAGTCGGGTGAGGGCCTGCTCCAGCTGCTCGCTCCAGGGATGGGAGCTGTTGAGGCGCAGGCAGTGGTTGTGTTGTCCCTGACTGGAAAAGAGCGCGCCGGGGGCTACTGAAAAACCGCTGCCCAGAGCCTTGGCGTGCAGGGTGCGGCTGTCGAAAGGGGCAGGCAGCGCCAGCCAGAGAAAGTAGCCGCCATCGGGGGAGGAGATCCGTACCTCGTCCGGCAACAGCCGTTGCAGGGCCGCCCGCATCTGCTGCTGGCGCTGGGCCAGGGTGTGGCGCAGGCGGCGAAAGTGGGCATCGACCCCGCCCTGGCGCAACATCTCGGCCAGCGCCAGCTGGCTCGGCACATTGGTGGAGAGGGTGGACATCAGCTGCAGTCGCTGCACCCGCTTGGCATGGGGCCCCGCCACCACCCAGCCGACCCGAAAGCCCGGCGCCAGACACTTGGAAAAGGAGCTGCAGAGCAGGCTTTCGCCACGCTGATCCCAGTGGCGGATCGGCTTGGGGCGCTCGCGGCCGAAGTAGACCTCGGCATAGACGTCATCCTCCACCAGCGGCACCCCATGGCTGTTGAGCAGTGCCATCAGTTGCGCTTTGTGACCATCCGGCATGGTGTGGCCCAGCGGGTGCTGCACATTGCCCATCAGCCAGCACGCCTTGACCGGAATGCGGGTGAGGGCGTCGGCCAGCAGGTCGAGATCGATGCCAACCCCCGGAATGACCGGGATCTCCACCGCCTTGAGTTTCAGCCGCTCGATGGCCTGCAGGGCGCCATAGAAGGTGGGGGACTCCACCACCACCCAGTCACCGGGCTCGGTCAGCACCTGCAGACTGAGGGAGAGTGCCTCCATGGCGCCTGTGGTGATGATGATCTCCTGCGGATTGACCGCCACCCCGTCGCTGGCGTAACGCTGGGCGATGGCGCGGCGCAGCGCTTCGTTGCCGGGGGGAAGGTCGGACACCGTGCTGAAGGGATCGAGCTTGCGCATGCAGCTGGCCAGGGCCCGCCCGAGCTGGGGGTGGGGGAACAGGGTGGGATCGGCCACCGCCATGCCGAGCGGCACCAGTTCCCGCGACTTGCTGGCCTGCAACACCTCGAACACCAGATCGTTGATGTCCACCGAGCCGCTGTAGTGCGCCTGCTGGGGCAGGCTGGCGGCCGGGCGGGAGGGGGCGGCCTTGACGTAGTAGCCGGACTGGGGCCGTGCCAGGATGAGGCCGCGGCTTTCGAGCAGCTGATAGGCCTGCAGCACCGTCATGGGGCTGAGGCCATGGGTCTTGCAGCTCTGGCGGATGGAGGGAATGCGCTCCCCCGGCTGCCAGAGGCCGCTCGTTATCTGCTGTTGCAGCTGATCTGCCAGCTGGCCGTATAGGGACATGGTGGGTTTAAACTGTTATAGGTGTATTTCACTATAACTGCATCTGTTATAGGTGTCATGGACCGTGATGTACTTAACGGGCGAAAACCTGTCTGTTAAATGCAACATAGAGAGTCATGCATGATAAGCCTGGATGATGTGGTCAGCCTCTCCCGAATGCAGTTCGGGGCGACGGCGATGTTCCACTTTCTGTTTGTGCCCCTCACCCTGGGGCTGTCCTGGATCCTGGTGATCGCCGAGTCGGCCTACGTGATGACCGGCAAGGTGATCTACAAAGACATCACCCGTTTCTGGGGCAAGCTGTTTGGCATCAACTTCGTGATGGGGGTGACCACCGGCATTACCCTGGAGTTCCAGTTCGGTACCAACTGGGCCTACTACTCCCACTATGTCGGCGACATCTTCGGCACGCCGCTGGCGGTGGAGGGGCTGATGGCCTTCTTCCTCGAGTCCACCTTGGTGGGTCTGTTCTTCTTTGGCTGGGACAAGCTCTCCCGCGGTCAGCACCTGCTGGTGACCATGCTGGTGGCGCTCGGCTCCAACCTCTCCGCGCTCTGGATCCTCATCGCCAACGGCTGGATGCAAAACCCGGTCGGCGCCGAGTTCAACCCCATGACCATGCGCATGGAGCTGGTGGACGTGGCCGCGGTGATCTTCAATCCGGTAGCCCAGGTCAAGTTCGTGCACACGGTGGCGGCGGGTTATGTGGCGGCCTCCCTGTTCGTGATGGGGGTGAGCAGCTGGTATCTGCTGCGCCGCATGGAGGTGCGCTTCGCCCTGCGCTCCTTTGCCATTGCCTCGGGCTTTGGTCTGGCGGCCATCCTCTCGGTCATCGTGCTCGGCGACGAGTCGGGCTATCGCACCGGCGAGGTGCAGCAGGTGAAGCTGGCCGCCATCGAGGCGGAGTGGCACACCGAGCCGGCGCCGGCCTCCTTCACCCTGTTCGGCTTTCCGGATCAGGCTGCCGAGACCACTCATGCCGCGGTGAAGATCCCCTATCTGATGGGCATCATCGCCACCCGCTCCCTCGATGAGCAGGTGACGGGGCTCACAGATCTCAAGGCGCGACACGAGGCGCGCATTCGCAGCGGCATGCTGGCCCACGAGGCGCTCGAAGCGATGCGGGCCGATGGCAGCAATCAGGCGGCGCGAGCCACCTTCGAGCGTCATCGCCAGGATCTGGGTTACGGCCTCTTGCTCACCCCCTATGCCAAGGAGATTGGCAAGGCGGACGAGGTGGCCATTGCCAAGGCGGTAGCGGACTCCATCCCCCAGGTGGCGCCGCTGTTTTGGAGCTTTAGGCTGATGGTGGGCATCGGCGTGGTGCTGTTGGCGCTGTTTGCTGCCGCCTTCCTGCAACTGTGCCGGGGCAAGCTAGTGCAATCCCCGCGTCTGCTCAAGGCCCTGTTCTGGTCTATTCCGCTGCCCTGGATTGCCATCGAGGCGGGCTGGTTCGTGGCCGAGTTCGGTCGCCAGCCGTGGACCATCAGCGACGTGCTGCCGGTGTCGGCGTCCGTCTCCTTGCTGACCCCGGGCCAGCTCTGGTTCAGCCTGATCTCCATCTGTCTCATCTACACCAGCCTGCTGGTGGTGGAGTTGTTCTTGTTGCGTCATGTGATCCGCAAAGGGCCCGCCAGCCTGCAGACGGGTCGCTATCAAGGTGAAGTGTTGCAAAACGGGAGTCCTGCCTGATGGATTACGAAACCCTGAAATTGATCTGGTGGGGGCTGGTGCTGTTCATGCTGGTCGGCTTCGTGGTGATGGATGGCTTCGATCTCGGCGTGGCCATGCTGCTGCCGGTGGTGGCCAAGAACGACGAGGAGCGGCGGGTGCTGCTCAACAGCGTGGGGCCGGTGTGGGAGGGCAACCAGGTGTGGCTCATCGCCGGGGCCGGCGCCCTGTTTGCCGCCTGGCCGCTGGTCTATGCCGCCGCCTTCTCGGCGCTCTACGTGCCCTTCATGTTCCTGCTGTTCGGCCTGTTCCTGCGGCCGGTCGGTTTTGACTATCGCAGCAAGCTGGCGGACCCGGTCTGGCGCCGCTGGTGGGATCGCGCCCTGGTGGTGGGCGGTCTGCTGCCGACTCTGGTGTTTGGGGCAACCCTCGGCTTTTTGCTGCAGGGGCTGCCGTTTCGCTTCGATGCGGCCCTTCGCATCCACTACGGAGCCTTTGACTTCCACTGGCCGCTGCTGTTGACCTGCATGGGAACGGCGCTGGCGCTGCTGTTGCTGCACGGCACCAGCTTCCTGCAGTGCAAGACCCAGGGGGAGATCGCCCGGCGCTGCGCCCGCCAGAGCCTCTGGCTCGGTCCGCTGGCGAGCGGCCTGTTTGCCCTGGGCGGCGTCTGGCTCAGCCAGATGGCCGGTTACCGGGTGCTGGAGATTGGTGATATCAACGGGGCGCTCACCCCGCTGATGAAGGAGGTGGGGATGGCCCAGCAGGGCTGGCTTGCCAACTTCGTCGCCCATCCCTGGCTCTGGTGCGTGCCGGCACTTGGCCTGGTGCTGCCCATGGTGAGCAGCCTGGCCAGCGCCCGCGAGCTGCCGCGCACGGCCCTGCTCGCCAGCGGCGGCGCCTGCGCCAGCATGATGCTGACCATCGCCATCGCCCTGTTCCCGTTCGTGCTGCCCTCGTCGCTGGATCCTTCCAGCAGCCTGACCCTGTGGGACAGCACCTCCAGCGAGCGCACCCTCTTTATCATGCTGGGGATTGTCGGGGTGCTGATGCCAATCAACATCGGCTACACCCTCTGGGTCTACCGGGTGGTGCGCGGCAAGATGAGCGCCCAGCAGATCCGCCAGCACGGCCACAGCCTCTACTAACCCTCTTTAACCAAAGGATCATGCGATATGTGGTATTTCACCTGGATTCTGGGGCTGGGCTTCGCCCTGTTGTGCGGGCTGGTCAACCTGCTCTGGCTGGAGGCGCGCTGGGCCGCCGATGAGGATCTCAAGGAGTCTTGAGACGCAGCCATGAAAAGGCCGACACAGGTGTCGGCCTTTTTTGCATCTTGCTGGAAGGGTCACTTAGGCGGGGAGGGCAACCCGGGCGGCCTGCCGCTCGCTGACATGGGTCAGTCCGTAGGCCAGCAGCACGATAAGGGCGCCGATCCAGGGGGTGTGCATCAGGCCGAGGTGTTCCACCACAAAACCACCGACCACAGATCCCAGCGCAATGCCGACGTTGAAGGCGGCGATATTGAGGCCCGATGCCACATCCACCGCCTTGGGTGTGTGCAGCTCGGCCTGCTTCACCACCAGTACCTGCAGACCCGGCACGTTGCCGAAGGCAAAGGCGCCCCACACCAGCACGGTGAGCACGGCCAGCACTGGATGGGGGGCGGTGAAGGTGAGGGCCAGCAGCACTAGCGCCAGACCGGCAAACAGCAGCTTCAGCGCAGGCAGGGGACCCATCTTGTCGGCCAGCTTGCCACCCCAGATATTGCCGACGGCGACCGATACCCCGTAGACCAGCAGGATCAGGCTCACCGCACCGGCGCTAAAGCCACTCACCTGCTGCAGGATGGGGGCGAGGAAGGTAAACGCCGTGAAGGCGCCGCCATAACCGAGGGCGGTCTTGGCGTAGACCAGCAGCAGCGGCTTTTTGGTCAGTACCGAGAGTTGCTCGCGGATGGTCGAGGCTGCCCCCTTGGGCAGGTTATTCGGGATCAGCAGCAGGCTACCCACCATGGCGACGAGGCCGAGCAGGCTCACCACCAGAAAGGTTTCACGCCAGCCAAAGACCTGACCAATCCAGGTGCCGAGCGGTACGCCGGTCACCAGCGCCACGGTGAGGCCGCTGAACATGATGGCGATGGCGCTCGCCGCCTTCTCTTTGGCCACAAGACCTGTGGCGATGGTGCTGCCCACCGAGAAGAAGACCCCGTGCGCCAATCCGGTCAGGATGCGGGCCACAATCAGGCTCTCGTAACCGGGGGCCTGCCAGGCCAGCAGGTTGCCGGCGGTAAAGAGTGCCATCAGCCCCACCAGCAGCCACTTGCGCGGCACCTTGCCGGTGAGCGCCGTGAGCACGGGGGCGCCGATGGCCACCCCAAGGGCATAGAGGCTGACCAGCAGGCCCGCCGAGGGGAGCGAGACATTGAGCTGCTCTGCGATGGTGGGGATAAGCCCCACGATCACAAATTCGGTGGTGCCTATCGCAAAGGCACTCAGGGTAAGGGCAAATAACGCCAGTGGCATAACAACTCCTTGGTTAGGGGCTCCCGACGGGAGAATGGCGCCAGTATGCCGATGGGTTTTGTTGGCAAAAATGACGGTGACATCAAATTACTTTTGCCAAATCAGCAGCAATGGCGATGGGGGGGAGGGGGTTGTGTTGCCCGCTGCGTGAGCGCAACGCAGTGATCTGCCTCGCAAAACGGGATGAACGCTGCTCCTTTTCTGAGCTTGCTTAAGCTCCAGTACAAGCTGGCCGCCATAGGATTTTCCCTGTGAAACCCGTGTGTGTTGAACCCATGCGCGCCGGTGTTGTGATGGCCGTGCGCTTTCATCTACAGGCAATAGACAGGCAATATCCAGCTGACAGGTAACATGATGACATTGAATCGACTCTCCTCTCTTTTGCTGCTGTGTGGCGCCTTTGCGGTACAGGCTGGCCAGAGCGACCCCCTCTCTGCCTGGAATGACACGGCGGCCAAGCAGGCGATTACCCGCTGGGTGACCAATGCCACCGATCAGCAGCAGGCCACTTTTATTCCACCAGAGAAGCGCCATGTGGTGTTTGACAATGACGGCACCCTCTGGCCGGAAGCGCCCATGACCTATCAGCTGCTGTTTGCGATGGACGAGATCAAGCGCCTGGCGCCGGAACACCCGGAGTGGAAGGCCGACCCCATCGTCGCGGCAGTGTTGAACAACGACCTCAAGGCCGTGGCCAAATCGGGGGAGAAGGGGCTCGCCAAGTTGGTGGGACTGACCCACAGCGGCATGACTACCACCGAGTTTGCCGAGCGGGTCACTCGCTGGGTCAACAGCAGCAAGGATCCCCGTTTTGGCTGCCACTATGATCAGCTCGGGTATCTGCCGATGAAGCAGCTGCTGGGGTATCTGCGGGATAATGGCTTCCAGACCTGGATTGTCTCCGGCGGTGGCGTCGATTTTATGCGGGTGATGTCCGAGCAGATGTATGGCATCCCGCCCCAGCAGGTGATTGGCTCCTTTACCCTCGGCGAGTTTGCCCTGACCGGGGAGGGCAGCGAGATCCGCAAGACCATGAACGGCGCCTATTTCGATGACAGCAAGGCGAAACCGGCCGCCATTCACCTCTTTATGGGGCAGCGTCCGGTCGGCGCCTTTGGTAACAGCGATGGCGACGTGCCCATGCTGCAATACACCTCGACCAACCCGGATTACCACACCTTCGGCCTGCTGGTGCACCACACCGATGCCAAGCGCGAATACGCCTACGACAGCCATCCGCCTGCCAGCGGCAAGCTGATCGACGGGCTGGCACAGGCAAAAGCGCGGGGCTGGGTGGTGGTCGATATGAAATCAGACTGGAAGCAAGTGTTCGATCCCGCCCTTTGCCAGAACGCGCCCTGATTGCGGGGCTGCATCTGGCATCAATATGGCGGCTGGACGTTCAGCAAGCGCTGCAAAGCGTGAGGCAAGAAAAGAGACAGGGAGAGCATGATGCTCTCCCTGTTTTATCTGGCTGGTCGGCAGAACCTGCCCTTTTTTCGCGTTAGTCCCATGCGGGGGCAAAGTCGGGATTGGCGCAGCGCTCACCCCGATCCAGCGTGGCGATGGCGGCCATCTCCTCGTTACTCAAGGTGATATCGAGGGCGGCCAGATTGGCGGCCTGATTCTCCCGCTTGGTGGAGCTCGGGATCACTGTCATATCCTGCGCCAGCAGCCAGGCCAGCGACACCTGCGCCGCCGATACCCCGTGGCGTTTGCCAATCTCCATCAGCAGCGGCTCGCTCAGCACCTTGCCATAGGCGAGCGGCATATAGGCGGTGACGGCGATACCCTGGGCCTTGCAGAACTCGACCACCTTGCGGTTTTGCAGCAAGGGATGAACTTCGATCTGCTGGTGGGCGATGGCCCCCGGCCCCAAAATCTCGATAGCTTGTTTGAGCTGGGCCACGGTGAAGTTGGAGACCCCGATCTCCCGGGTCAGGCCCCGGGCCTTGGCCTCGGCCAACTGCTCCAGATAGACTGCCATCGGCACCTCATCCTTGGGGGAGGGCCAGTGGATCAGCGCCAGATCCAGATAGTCGGTGCCCAGTTTTTCCAGGCTCACCTCAAGGCTCGGGATCAGCTTGCCCGGGCCAAACTCGCTGGTCCACACCTTGGTGGTCAGGTAGATCTCGTGACGGGCAACAGTGCTGCGGGTCAGCACGGCGCCGACTTCGGCTTCGTTGTCATAGATCTGGGCGGTATCGATATGGCGATAGCCCAGCTCCAGACCGTTGGTCAGGGTGGCAAGCAGCGGCTCGCCCTTCAGGCGGAAGGTGCCCAGACCCATGGGTGGCATATTGATCATCTTGTTCCTCAATGGGGTGGTGGTTGGCCCTTGATGGGCTAAGTGGAAAGTGGCACAGGGGCCAGTCAGGCGCCCAGCGGCTGATAGCGGCGAATGGTGCTGCTGGCAAACCAGGGCTCGGCCTTGGCGACAAATTCGGTAAAGTGGGGCTGACCCTGATGGGCGGTGAGGGCCGCTTCGCTCTCCCATACCTCGTAGAGCATCCAGCTGTTTGGATTGTCCAAGTCCTGATGCAGCTGATAGCGCTGGCAGCCCGCCTCTTGCACGGTGGCCGCAATCAGCGGCTCAAGGGCGGCGCGAAACTGGGGGGCGAATTCGGGTTTGGCTTCAAGCTGGGCAATCACAATCACGGGTGATGACATCTGAACCTCCTTGGCAAAAACGAAGGGTCAGTATGCCTGCCGTGACTTGCTGGAAACAGGGCGCTGGTCGCAAAACAGTATTGGGGGGAGAGCAGCAATAGCAGTAGTGAGAAATTTTTATGAATGATTGTCTGAATTTGTAGTCAACACCCCTGTTTCTGCATGAGTCACCAGCTCACCTTCGCTGATTGCGCGTTCAATGGCAAACCACCTAAAACCCGCAAAGAGATATTACTGGCCTGTATGGACGCTTTGATCCACAGCTTATCTCACAGTGAGGGCACAAATGTTTGATCATCTAGTGAACTACTTGATTATTTGTGGCTATGAACGTCCAAGCTATGGCTAATCATTACAAGGCTGTCATGATGGCCGGATGAAGCTTTTTTGCGATCACCATGCCCAGGAAAATGGAGGCAAATAGAGGGAGAGGATCCCAGCTTCGTCGATAGCTGCGCCAGTTGCCATTGTGGTGGCGGAAAAGCCTGTAGGCGAGAACCAAGAGGCCAATGGCGGTTTGGATGAGGCAGTTAATTGAAAAGCTGATAAAAAATTTAACGAAATCTGGCAAGGTGAGAGTCCGAGTCTGTGAAAGTGTGCTCTTCAGAGCCTGTATTGCACCCAGTTTCAATCGGCAGCAGGAGCTTTAACCTTCTTCTCTGTGCCTTCACTGATGTGCTGGTGCTCCAACTGCTCCCATGGGGTCAATCCAAGCTGCCGGCGCTTGAGCCAGAGTCCAATTAAGGTGAAAAGACCAAATACGCCAGCGAACATGGCTGTGTTGAACAGGGCTGATAAAAGATCCCTTCCCTCTGGATGCCAGACGAATGTCCACATAATCAGACCCCATAACGGCGCAATAGAGAGGCCGGAACAGAGGAAATTGGTAAGCCAGCCCGCGTAATAAGGCGGCTTGACGGGGACGCCGAGTTTACGCAGCAATTTGAACAGCCACGGATTGTAGTGAAATTCCTTGAGGCCACTGTCAGCCAGTAGTTGATGGGCAATAGCCAGCCGTTCTTCAAACTCCATTAATGTATCTCCTTGATAACATGGCTTCATACGATTCCTTTTGATAGCATTCTACTGATTAAACAGGATGAGAGATAGTGATTCTCTCTGGTTATTTCTCTTCGAAAAACAAGATCGTCTCTCTGAGCACGCTTGCTAATCCACAGCGGCTGCGCCTATAAAGGCCCATTACTCTTGTCCGGATAACAGCAATGAAGACCCATTCTGATGAACTGACCCTGTTTGTGGCGGTGGTGGAGGCGGGCAGTTTTCGCCAGGCGGCAGAGAACCTCGGTATGGATAACTCGGTGGTGAGTCGCGGCATCAAGCGGCTGGAGGAGAAGCTCTCCACCGTGCTGCTTAATCGCACCACCCGCCGGGTCAGTCTGACCGAGGAGGGGAGCTGGTTCTATCAGCGGGCGGTGAAGATCCTGACCGAGATGAGCGAGGCGGAGGGGCATCTGCTGATGCGCCGGGAACAACCCGAAGGGGTGTTGAGAGTCGATGCGGCTACCCCCTTTATTCTGCACCGGCTGGTGCCGCTCATCGGCGAGTTTCGCCGCCGCTACCCTGCCATCGAGTTGCAGCTGCACAGTTCGGAGGGCTTTATCAATCTGATGGAGCGGCGGGTGGACATGGCCATCCGCATCGGCGAGCTGACCGACTCCTCACTGCGCGCACTGCCACTGGGCCGTTCGCGGTTGCGGCTGCTGGCTTCCCCTGGCTATTTGAGCGAGCGCGGCACCCCGCGCCAACCGGCGGATCTGCTGAGCGATCACGAGCTGCTCGGCTTTTTGCATCCCGATCACCTCAACCACTGGCCGCTGCTCAGTGCCGAGCAGGGTGATCGCTTTGCCATCACCCCCAGCCTGCGTGCCAGCAGCGGTGAAACCTTGCGTCAGCTGGCGCTGGCGGGGCAGGGGATTGTCTGTCTGTCAGATTTCATGACCGGGCCGGATCGGGAGAGTGGCGCGCTGGTGGAGGTGCTGGCGCGCAGCAACAGCGGCGCCTCGCGCCCCATCAATGCGGTCTTCTACTCCGATGCCCAGCGGGATATCCGACTGCGGGTCTGGCTCGATTTTCTCAAAGAGCAGCTGGGCAGCCATACCCTGTAGTTCAGGTTGGTTTGTTCGGTTTGTTTGAATGGTTCGTCGCTGCGGCTTGCTTGGCGAAGAACAAGCCGCGCCTTCGTTGCGGCCAATCAGCATTAGCCTGGTGGCAGATAAACAGACGGCCGACTTGAGGGTCGGCCGCCGGTTCGGGAAGGTGTGTGAGCTGAAGCGCAGTTAGCGGGGCAGTTTGCCCCATACCCGGCTGAGCAGGGCGCCACCGATCACCGGCGGAATGGCTAGCAGCAGGGTCCACTGCCATGAGAGGCCGCCGACGGTGGCGGCCAGTACGATGCAGGTGAGCACCACCAGCTGGGCCACCATCATCAGGAAGGTGCCTTCGCGGGGGGTCAGTGTCTCTTTTTGAGTGGCGACGTGGGCTACGGGCGCTTGAGTGGTGGTCGGTTTCATGGCGATATCCCTCTGTTGAGTCTGATATCACTAAGCAATGGCCATTCCACATTTTTTCATGTTAATTATCAATACCTTGCGAGTTTTGTCGTCATTCCCGTTTCGAGAGCGCAGGCAAAATGATTTGCAAAATGAAAACGCCACCCTGTGGTGGCGTCTTGGTTATTGAGAGGGAGAGAGGGAAGCTCCGGGCCTAGCCAATCCGGTATTGGCGGATCTGCTCGTCGATGGCCTTGGCCAGTTCGAACAGTTCGCGGCTGGCGGCATTGCTCTCCTGCGCGTGTTCCCGCTGGTGTTCGGCCACCATGGCCAGCTCGTCAAGCGCCGTTCTGGCTTGCCCCATCTGTTGATTCTGCGCCTGCGCCAGCGCGCTGATCTCGTTGATCTCGAGGGCGGTCTGGTTGATCTGGCTGGTGGCATCAACCAGCACCTCTCTGGCCTGATTCATCCGGTTGTATCCCTCTTCGCTCAGGTTGCGGGAGTCTGCCATCGAGCTGCTGGCCTGCCGCGTTCCCTCCTGCAGGCGCAAGATAAGATCCTGCACATCCTTGGTGGCGGTCTGGGTACGCACCGCCAGCTGGCGTACCTCGTCGGCCACCACCGCAAAGCCCCGTCCCATATCCCCTGCCCGGGCCGCTTCGATGGCCGCATTGAGGGCCAGCAGGTTGGTCTGGTTCGAGACATCGCGGATGAGGTTCATGATCTGAGTGATGTTGTTGCTGTCTTTCACCACTTCATCGAGCAGGGCAGAGGAGCTGCCGATGCTGCTGCGCAAGCTGTCGAGTTGCGCGGCGCTCTGGGTCACATCCTGCTCGATGCTGAGCATATGGTTGGCGATGCGTTGGGTCACGTCGTTGACCCCCTCAGAGCGGCTGGCGATCTGCTCGGCGTTGTCACCGATGGTGGTGACCACAGTGGTCAGCTCCTGAATGCTCTGGGCCTGCTGGCATGCTTCTCCTGCCAGTGCCTGGGCCTGCTGCATGGATTGGGACGACTGGGCGGAGAGGGCGCTGCCTGACTGCTGGAAGCGGGAGAAGCTCTGGTTCAGGCTCTGGATCAGCCGATTGAAGCTTTGGGCCATCAGCCCCAGCTCCGACTCGTCAGAGAAGTCGAGGCGGGTTGCCAGATCCCGATCGGCAGTGATGTGGTGCATGCCATCGGCAGCCTGACGAATGGGGCGACTGATGGAGTGAGCCAGCCAGGCGGAGGCCAGCATGGCGATCCCGCCGATGGCGAGCGACACCATGATAATGAGCTGGCGGGATTCCTGCAGGCCCTCTTCCAGCTCGGCGCTGTTGATCTCGCCAATCAGCAGCCGGTTGAGGGTGGGGATGTAACGCACCGCGATGAGGTAGGTTTGCCCCTCCAGTGTTAGCGCCTCTACGGCCACCTGTTCCCGGGCATTGGGAATAAGCCGCTTGACGGTATCGAGGAAGGATTGCTGGTGGTGGGCGGCGCCTTCCACCTCCTGCTCGGGGTGGATCTCGATATTGCCCTCCATGTCCGCCAGATAGACCTGACCACTCTTGCCGATCCGGTAGCCGCTGATGAGTTTGCTCAGGGCGCTCATGTCGATGGAGGTGCCTGCCACCGCCAGGGTTTTGCCCTCGTGGGTGACGGCGGTGTTGATATAGAGGGAGGCGCGCTTGTCAAAATCGGAGATGTCGAGGTTCAGCTCATAGGGTTTGCTGCGTTTGAGAAAGCCGAAAAACCACCCATCTTTCGGGTCTGATTCGCTCAGCGATTTCTGGGCGGTGGGGCCGCCGCTGAAGTTGATCAGGGTGTTGCTCTGGCGGGGGGCGATAAAGACGTTGCCGCCGATCCGCCGTTGCAGATCCTGAAAGTAGCGCTCCATGGCGGGCCACTCTTGCTCTGGCATGCCAGCGGTCAGCCAGTCGATGACAAAACGGTTGCTGGCCAGCGCCTGCGCTTCGGTCAGGTGCTGGATAAGCTGGGCTGTCAGCTGGTTGGCAATGCGATCCACGCTGCTTGGCAGCTCGTAGCGTTCGACCCGCTGCTGGGCCTGACTGTGGGATATCTGCTCGAGGATCAAGGTGATGCAGCTGATGGCGATGGCCATCAGTATCGCCACGCCAGCGAGGATCCGGGTGCGGATCCCGAGCCCTGACCAGAGTGAGTGCAGTGTAAAACGGTGTATCGCCCTCTCCATATCGCTCTCCTCATAAATAAGGTCGCATATGCGACCCAGATGATGATTATAGATAGAGAACTCAATTGCGTTGTGGTGGATGATGACAACAGAGGGCGGCAGAAAAACAGGAGGGAACAATGAGCGGGGAAGGGGGCAGATAGCGGCAAGGGAAAGCATAAAAAGAGAGGCCGACATTGCGGTCGGCCTCTCTGGGGTTTCTCTCAACAGAATGTCGGATGCCCGATCACTCCTCTTCAGCCCAACGGCGTGAACGCTCAACCGCTTTTTGCCAGCCGCTGTAACGTTTGGCGCGATCGTCTCTGTCCATCTGCGGGATGAACTCGCGGTCCACGCTGAACTTGTCTTCCAGCTCGTCCGAGCTCTTCCAGAAGCCGACTGCCAGACCTGCCAGGAAGGCGGCGCCCATGGCGGTGGTCTCGATGCGGGTCGGACGTACCACCGGGGTGTGCATCATGTCAGCCTGGAACTGCATCAGGAAGTCGTTGGCTACGGCGCCGCCGTCTACTTTCAGCGCTGCCAGCTTGATGCCGGAGTCCTGCTGCATGGCATCCAGCACATCGCGGCTCTGATAGGCGATGGATTCCAGCGCAGCACGGATGATGTGGTTGCGGTTGGCGCCACGGGTCAGACCGACCATGGTGCCGCGAGCATACGGATCCCAGTAGGGGGCGCCCAGACCGACGAAGGCCGGCACCAGATAGACGCCGTTGGTGTCGCCCACCTTGGAGGCGAAGTAGTCTGTGTCACGGGCATCGTGGATGATTTTCAGTTCGTCACGCAGCCACTGGATGGTAGCGCCGCCCATAAACACCGCACCTTCCAGCGCGTAGTTCACTTCCCCTTTCGGGCCAATGGCGACGGTGGTCAGCAGGCCGTTGCTGGAGCGAACCGGTTCGGTACCTGTGTTCATCAGCATGAAGCAGCCTGTGCCGTAGGTATTCTTGGCCATCCCTTTCTCGAAGCAGAGCTGACCGAACAGGGCAGACTGCTGGTCACCGGCAATACCGGCGATGGGGATGCGGGAGCCGCCGCCACGGGTGGTGTAGCCATATACCTCAGAGGAGGGTTTCACTTCCGGCAGCATGGACATGGGGATGCCCAGCTCGTCCAGCATGCGCTGATCCCACTTCAGGTCGCGGATGTTGTAGAGCATGGTACGGGAGGCGTTGGTCGGGTCGGTGACGTGCACTTCACCGTTGGTCATCTTCCAGACCAGCCAGGTGTCGATGGTGCCGAACAGCAGCTCGCCGTTCATCGCCTTCTCGCGGGCACCTTCGACGTTGTCGAGGATCCACTTCACTTTGGTACCGGAGAAGTAGGCATCCAGTACCAGACCAGTGTTTTCACGCACGTACTCTTCCAGACCGCGTGCTTTCAGCTCTTCACAGATGGCTGCGGTGCGGCGGCACTGCCAGACGATGGCGTTGTAGATGGGCTTGCCGGTGGCCTTTTCCCACACGACAGTGGTTTCACGCTGGTTGGTGATACCTATGGCGGCGATCTCTTCGCTGCGAAGGCCAGTCTTGGCCAGCACTTCAGTGAAGACGGAGGATTGGGTTGCCCAGATCTCCATCGGGTCGTGCTCTACCCAGCCCGCTTTCGGGTAGTGCTGGGTGAATTCGCGCTGGGAGGTGCCAACGATATTGGCATCCTGATCAAAGACGATGGCGCGGGAAGAGGTGGTTCCCTGGTCCAGAGCGACGACATATTTCTTTTCAGCAGACATGATGTTCTCCACGTTTCTATTTTCCACGTTTTTATACGTTGGAGGGGGCCGCTCTTATGCGGCAGCCTCTTCTTTGGCGGTTTGGGTCGCTTGCTCGGTGGTGACGACACGGTTGCCCGGGACGCAGGGAGCCAGCACTTTGACATACAGAGCGGTACCAATCTGGGCGCCAACGATGGGGCCAAGGATCGGAACCCAGAAGTAGGGGTTGTCACGACCACCGGTCAGGGCAACATCACCCCAGCCAGCAAAGAACGCGAACAGTTTCGGACCAAAGTCACGGGCCGGGTTCATGGCAAAACCGGTTAACGGGCCAAGGGAGGCACCGATCACCGCGATCAGGATACCGATCAGCAGTGCGGCTGCGAAACCTTTGGGAGCGCCGTTGTTGTTGTCACCCAGCGCCATGATGCCCAGCATCAGGACGGCGGTGATCACCAGCTCGACGGCAAAAGCTTGCATATTGGTCAGCAGGGCATTGGGGTAGGTGGAGAAGATCCCGGCGGTGCCGAGGCTCTCGACGCTGCCACGCACCACGTTATGGGTCACTTCCCACTGGGTGAAAAGGTTACCATAAAGGAAGTAGACAAGGGCCGCGAAGCAGAAGGCACCGGCTATCTGGGCGATGATGTAGGGTACCACCTTGCGCTTGTCGAAACCGCAGAAGGTCATCAGCGCCAGGGTTACAGCCGGGTTCAGGTGAGCACCTGAAATGCCGCCGGTCACATAGATGGCGATGGCCACACCCAGACCCCAGGTAATGGAGATTTCCCACTGCCCGAAGTTGGCACCTGCCAGCACCAGTGCCGCCACACATCCGACGCCGAAAAATATCAGCAGGCCGGTTCCGATAAACTCGGCGATGCACTCGCCAAGCAGGGTATTGGGTCTTTGTATGCTCATACTTTTGTTCCTTATATCCACCCGTAGAGGTTTGATGTTCCGTTTTATCTTTTTGTGTCTATCCGTTGCTGCCGAAAACGTTTCCTTGTTGTTTTTGCGTCTTGCGCAAACGTTATGCTCGTTTGCGCTCGTTATCGGTCGTGACAGAAAATAACCCTTCCCAATAATTTCACCATCCCCCCTCCATAGGAAATGTGGACAAGATCCCACTCATTGCTAAGAAAATGTGACGTAAAGCATCTTGATAACCGCCAGTTACCACTTAGGGGGTAACTCGCAACCCTTGCCACACAAGGGCTGGCGCTTGCTGAGTGATTTCTCATTTGAAGCTTTTATTTGTAATAAAACTGCAATATTTGAGCATGCATCACAGATTAAATGAGCGCATATGAGCACAATAGGCTCGCTTACGAATCAGCGGACTCACATGATTCGTCGGAATGGTCAGGGCATCCTCAACCGCCCATAACAACAATAAGGAAGCAGAACATGCTTAGTCTCTTCAGGCCTGCGGCGCACATCGACAGGCTCCCGGCTGACAAGGTCGACCCCTTCTACAAACGCATGCGTTGGCAGGTGTTTTTCGGGATCTTCTTCGGTTACGCCGGCTACTATCTGGTACGGAAAAACTTCAGTCTGGCGATGCCCTATCTGATCGAGCAGGGCTTCTCCCGTGGTGATCTCGGTTTCGCGCTCTCCGGGGTCTCCATCGCTTACGGTTTGTCCAAGTTCCTGATGGGGAACGTCTCTGACCGTTCCAACGCCCGTTACTTCCTCTCCGCCGGTCTGCTGCTCTCGGCTGCCATCATGTTCATGATGGGTACCATGCACTGGGCCACTTCCAGCATTGCCATCATGTTTGTGCTGTTGTTCCTGAACGGTTGGGCACAGGGCATGGGCTGGCCGCCCTGCGGTCGCACCATGGTGCACTGGTGGTCACAGAAAGAGCGCGGTGAAGTGGTTGCGGTCTGGAACGTGGCCCACAACGTGGGTGGCGGCATGATTGGCCCGCTGTTTATCCTCGGGATGGGCTGGTTCAACGACTGGCGCAGCGCTTTCTATGTGCCTGCGGCAGCGGCGGCCGCCATCGCGGTGATCGCCTTCTTCGTGATGCGTGATACCCCGCAATCGGTCGGTTTGCCTCCTATCGAGGAGTACAAGAACGACTATCCGAAGGATTACAACGAGAGCCACGAGCAGGAGTTTTCCGCCAAGGAGATCTTCGTCAAGTACGTGCTGCACAACAAACTGCTGTGGTACATCGCGATCGCCAACGCTTTCGTTTACCTCATTCGTTACGGTGTGCTGGACTGGGCGCCAACCTACCTGAAAGAGGCCAAGCACTTCACCGTCGACAACTCCTCCTGGGCTTACTTCCTCTACGAGTGGGCCGGTATTCCGGGTACCCTGCTGTGTGGCTGGATCTCTGACAAGATGTTCCAGGGCCGCCGCGCCCCAGCCGGTATCCTGTTCATGGTGCTGGTCACCCTGGCTGTGCTGGTTTACTGGTTCAACCCGGCCGGCAACCCGACCATCGACATGATGGCGCTGGTGGCAATCGGCTTCCTGATCTACGGCCCTGTCATGCTGATTGGCCTCTATGCTCTTGAGCTGGCACCGAAGAAAGCAGCCGGTACTGCGGCAGGTTTCACCGGTCTGTTCGGTTATCTGGGCGGCGCCGTGGCAGCCAACGCCATGCTGGGTTATACCGTTGACCACTTCGGTTGGGATGGCGGCTTCATGGTGCTGACCGTCTCCTGCGTGCTCTCCATCATCCTGCTGGCGATGACCCTCAAGCATGAGAACATTGCCGTTGCGGCCAAGAAAGCGGCTGCCCATAAGGCATAAAACGTGATCCTCAGCTTATTGATCCCAAAGGGGATCAGGTAAACTGCCAAAAGGCCCCGCATCTGCCGGGGCCTTTTTTTGTCTCATCATCGGAGTGCAAGCGTGAAGCAAACCCAACGACATCTGGAGATCCTGGACGTCCTGACGCGGCAGGGATTTGTCTCGACCGACGATCTGGTGACCCACTTTGACGTCAGCCCCCAGACCATTCGCCGGGATCTGAACGATCTCGCCGAACAGAACAAGATCCGGCGCCATCATGGCGGTGCCTCCCTGCATTCGAGTACCGTCAATACCGCCTACAGCGCCCGTAAAGTGATGCAACTCAAGGAGAAAGAGCGCATCGCCCGCGAGGTCGCGGCCAATATTCCTGACGGCTCATCGCTCTTTATCGACATAGGTACCACCACCGAAGCCATTGCCCGCGCCCTGCTCGATCACCGCGAGCTGCGCATCGTCACCAACAACCTCAACGTGGCCAGCATTTTGACGGCCAAGGATGACTTCACCGTCATCATTGCCGGTGGCGAGATCCGCAACCGCGATGGCGGCATCGTGGGGGAGGCGACCCGCGACTTTATCGGTCAGTTTCGCATGGACTATGGCGTCATCGGGATTTCGGGGATCGACAACGACGGCTCCCTGCTCGATTTCGACTATCACGAGGTGAAGATTGCCCAGGCCATCATCGCTCACTCCCGTCAGGTGTTCCTGGCCGCCGACCACACCAAGTTCGGTCGCAATGCCATGGTCAATCTGGGCAATCTCAGCCAGATCCACGCCCTCTTTACCGATCAGGAGCCACCGGAAAAGCTAGCGCGATTGATGGCGCAACACCAGATCGCCTGCCACATCTGCTGACGGCGAAACACGCCAAGGCTGTGCCGGTCGCCCGTCAGGGCGGCCTCCTTTCTCTTTCTCTCCCCTAGCCCCGCACTCATCTCACCCCTTTCTGGGTATTGCCAAAACCACTATTCAATCTGGTTTTTTTGGTTATTAACCCGCCGATGTTGGCCCGACGCCATTTGCTCCGCTGACCTGTCCCCTTTGCCACCTCTGGCGGGCTGTGGCGATCACACTTTCATCATAAAATGTTCGTTTGTTGTATTTTCATGTTCTAAAATGAGCGAAATCAAACATTGCTGTTATAGCAATCATAAAAATGAAAGTAGGTGAACATGAGCGAACATTATGATCTGGTCGTCGTCGGTGGCGGCATCAACGGGGTCGGCATCGCAGCCGATGCGGCAGGGCGGGGTCTGAAGGTTGCCCTGTTTGAGGCGCAAGATCTCGCCTCTGCCACCTCGTCCAACTCCAGCAAGCTGATCCACGGCGGTTTGCGCTATCTCGAACATTACGAATTCCGGCTGGTGAAAGAGGCGTTGGCGGAGCGTGAGGTGCTGCTCGGTATGGCGCCTCACATCGCCCGTCCCATGCGTTTTCGCCTGCCGCACCGCCCGCACCTGCGTCCGGCCTGGATGATCCGCGCCGGTCTGTTCCTCTATGACAATCTGGCCAAGCGCGACAAGCTCAAGGGGAGCTGTGGCGTGCGCTTCCTGCCGCAAGATGGCTTGACCGCAGGGATCAATAAGGGGTTTGAATATTCGGACGCTTGGGTCGACGACGCCCGGCTGGTGGTACTCAACGCCATGATGGCCCGTGACAAGGGGGCCGATGTGCAGACCCGCACCCGCTGCATCAAGGCGGTGCGTGGTTCCAAACACTGGACGCTCACTCTGGAGCGTGAAGGGGGCGAGCAGTTCACCGTCACCTGCCGTGGTCTGGTCAATGCGGCGGGCCCCTGGGTCAAGACCTTCTATGACGAGAGCCTGCACGAAAAATCCCCCCGCGGCATTCGCCTTATTAAAGGCAGCCACATGATAGTGCCGCGCATCCATGAGCGCGAAGAGGCCTATATCCTGCAAAACGAGGACAACCGCATTGTCTTCGTCATCCCCTATCAGCAGGATTACTCCCTTATCGGCACCACGGATGTGGAGCACCACGGCAGCCCGCGGGAAGCGAAGATCAGCGAGGCCGAGATCAATTACCTGTGCAAGGTGGTCAACGCCCACTTCACTCGCCAAATTGCGCCGAAAGATGTGATCTGGACTTACGCCGGGGTGCGCCCGCTCTGTGACGACGAGTCAGATTCACCGCAGGCGGTGACCCGCGACTACACCCTCGAACTTTCTGGCGAGTCTGACGGTGCGCCGCTCTTGTCGGTGTTTGGCGGCAAGCTCACCACCTATCGGAAGCTGGCGCAGGCCGCCTGCAACAAGCTCAAGCCCTGGTTCAGCCAGATGGGGGATGACTGGACTGCGACCAGCCGGCTGCCAGGTGGCGAGTTTGACTGCTCGGTACGCGAGCTGGCCCGCGCCTTTGCGCTGGAGTTTGACTGGCTCGATGATCGCAGCGCCCTGCGCATTGCCGAGGCCTATGGTGCCCATGCCCGTCTCTGGCTGAAAGAGGATCGCGGCATTCACTTCGGTGGCGGCCTGTACGAGTCGGAAGTGCGTTATCTCATCGAGCGGGAGTGGGCCTGTTCACTGGATGATATCCTCTGGCGCCGCAGCAAGCTGGGGCTGCGCCTGAACGAGTCAGAGCAGCAGATGTTGCAGATCTGGCTCGACCAATACCATCAGGCTCTGCGCAAGGCGAGCTGATGGGTGACGGTGGGCAGTGCGCTGCTGCCTACCGCTTTCCACCGTAAATATGCAACAAACCTCTGATAGAACAATTACCTACACACAATAATAAAGAGCATCACATATGAAAAAACTCGCCGTTTCCCTCATCGCCTTGAGCCTTGGGGCATCCCTCTCATTACCCGTGTTGGCTGCCGATGAAGGCAAGGTGGTGATCGCCCACCGTGGCGCTTCCGGCTACCTGCCCGAGCATACCCTGGAGTCCAAGGCGCTGGCCTATGGCATGGGGGCCGACTATCTGGAGCAGGATCTGGTGATGACCAAGGATGACCAGCTGGTGGTGATGCACGATCACTTCCTCGATGGTATCACCGATGTGGCAGCGCGCTTCCCTGGTCGTGCCCGTCCGGACGGTCGTTATTATGTAGTGGATTTCACCCTGGATGAGGTGCGTTCCCTGCGTATGACCGAGCCATTCCAGCTGGTGGATGGCAAGCAGGTGCCGGTCTATCCGGCCCGCTTCCCGCTCTGGAAGTCAGACTTCAAGATCCACACCTTCCAGGAGGAGATAGAGATGATCCAGGGGCTCAACAAGAGCACCGGCAAGAACATCGGGATCTATCCGGAGATCAAAGCGCCCTGGCTGTTCCGTCACGAAGGCAAGGATATCTCCAAGGCGGTGCTGAAGGTGCTCAAGGAGTACGGCTACACCGGGAAGGACGACAAGGTCTATCTGCAGTGCTTCGATGCCGATGAACTCAAGCGCATCAACAGCGAACTGATGCCCGCCATGGGTATGGATCTGAAACTGGTGCAGCTGATGGCCGAGACCGACTGGAACGAGACCATGGTCTATGACGCCAAGGGCAAGGCGACTCCCTACAACTATGACTGGATGTTCAAGCCGGGGGCGATGAAAACCATCGCCAGCTATGCCGAAGGGATTGGCCCGTGGAAGCCGATGATCGTCACCGAGCCGGGCACTTTGGGCAAGCCGGTCTTCACCGGCATGGTAAAAGAAGCCCATGCGGCGGGCCTGAAAGTTCACCCCTATACCTTCCGTCAGGATGAGGGGCAGATCCCGGCCTATGCCAAGGACTTCACCGATCTCCTTAACATCTTCCTCTATCAGGCTGATGTGGATGGGGTGTTCAGTGACTTCCCCGACAAGGCGGTCGCCGTCATCAAGGTCCATCAAGAGGCGGCCAAATAGCACTCTGGCGCCATTTGAATGCAAAGCGAGGCCAATTGGCCTCGCTTTTTGTTTCAGGTTCCCGCAACGGGAGTGTGCGCCCTGTCAGAAAATAGCCAGATCACGTCATGGTGTGCCGGATCTGCATCATTTTACGCAGTTTTTACGTAGCAGATCGCTGGCATGAAATCGGCAGAGCGGTTAGTCTAGCGGCGTTGAACCAACCCCATGAGGTACAGATGAAAACCGTATTGCGTTTTAGCCTGCTGGGCGCCTTGTTGCTGGGTGGCCATGCCTTCGCCGCCGAGCCGAAAAAATTTGATATCAGCATGTTCCCAGCCGCTGACGTGAATCAGGAACGTGTGGTGATCCGCCTGCCTGAAGTCGAAAAAGAAGCCGACATGATGGTCGAGCTGCAGGTCGGCAAAAAGATGATGGTTGATTGCAACGTACCGCGTTTTGCAGGCAACTTGGAACAACACAGCGTCAAGGGCTGGGGCTACAACTACCTGAAACTGGGCAAAGTCTCCGACCCCATCAGCACCCTGATGATGTGCCCGGATAACCAGCAGAAAGAGACGTTCGTCCAGATCTACGGTCAGGGCTTCTTCGTGAACTACAACTCAAAACTGCCGTTCGTGATTTACGTGCCGCAGGAGTATGAAGTGCGCTACCGTCTGTGGCGTGCCGACAACCTGGCCCAACCGGCCATGATTGAGTAAGCATGTTTGAACCAAAGGTTCAGCTGGTTCACCTGATGTTATAAATAAAGCGCCGTATGGCGCTTTATTTTTGCCTGCACAGTCCAAAAAGTGACGTGCAAATTGGCTGCACGTTTACATAAGTTTATTATTTATCAACGTTTTTTGTGTGTTATGCCACAAAATCGGCGTCAGCGATGGGGCAAAGTGACATCGATAAAAGATATTTATTAACATAGTGAGAAAATTGATTTTGCACTCGGCGATGGCCTGATGATACTTGCCCGCAAAGGTCAAACTAACCAGAAAAAAGAGCACTATGAGCTTCGAATCAGACAAGCGTTTCAACGACTTCAAACATTTTCCCCGTGGCCTGCGTCGCAGTGGTGAATTCACTGTGGCCGAAGCGGACAGTCTGGAAAAGTATGGTACCGCCATGCTGGCACTCTACCAGGGTAATCTGGCACCCCGTGACGATGTCGAGTCCGCCTTCGTCGAGCAGGTCAAATCCGGCGAAGCTGGTGCCAACCCCCATGCCAAGGTGTGGTTCAAGTACCTTAAGGTGATCGGTCCCAAGCGCGTTCATCGCCTCTGCACCGTCGTTGGCGGCGCCAGCGAAGAGAGCAGCGGTGGCGGCAGCTTTGATGTCGGTGGTGGCAGCGGTGGTGGCAGTGACGAGTCCATCGATTAATGGATACCGAGCTGCTTCGGACCTTTATCGAGGTGAGCAAGACTCGGCACTTTGGTCGGGCTGCTGAAAATCTCTACCTGACCCAGTCGGCGGTGAGTTTCCGGATCCGCCAGCTCGAGCAGCAACTGGGTGTCAGTCTGTTTGCCCGTCATCGCAACAACATCCGCCTGACCGCCTCTGGTGAGCGTCTGCTGCCCTATGCAGACGCCATCTTGCATACCCTTGGTCGTGCCAAGCAGGATGTGGCGCTCTCGCCGGGATTCAGCCAGCAGTTGGCCATCGGCGCGCCCGCGGTGTTCTGGGAGCTCGATTTCAACGACTGGCTCAATCACATCTATGCGCTGGCGCCCGGTTTGGCGGTGCGGCTGGAAACAGCCTCCCGCGAGCACCTCTGCCGCCAGTTGCTGGAGCGCTCCCTCGATCTGGCCCTGCTCTCCGAGCCCACCAAGATCGACGAGATTGCCCTGCATCCCATCGGTGAGCTGGTGTTCGAGCTGGTGAGCCGGGATCCGGCCGCCAATGCCGACAACCTGATGCAGATGCCGCACATCCACCTCGACTGGGGCACCAGCTTCGAGCCGCAACCCAGCCGCTTGCAGAGCCTGCAAAAGACCCCGGTGCTGCACTCCAGCTCCGCCAGCATGGCGTTGCAGTTCGTGCTGGCCAACGGTGGTGCTGCCTACCTGCCACGGCGGATGGTCAGCCCCTTCCTCGAGAAGGGGGCGCTCCATCTGGTGGAGGGGGGCCAGCCGCTGAGCCGTCCGCTCTATCTCGCCTATCTGGAGAAATCCGATCGCCGGGAGCTGATCGATCAGCTGCTGACCCTGCCACTGGGTTGGCACGACGCCGAGCTGCGTCTCAACGTCGAATAAGCATCGAGTGTTATCCAAGGAAGAGCCCGCCCCACGGTGGGCTCTTCTGTTTGGGGAAATTGCAGGGAGCGAGGTCACGTAATTGGCGCGGGAGGCTTGGCGTCATCGGTCTGTAACGGTACCTTTTCAGGCTGTTTATCCGATTGAGCACTGACAGGGATGGATTGTAATTGATCGACTTTAGTCACCCCGAATGGCGGGCACTGGCGCAGCAGTTGCTGAGCCACTCACCTGTGGTGATCCGTGGTCGCCAGTGGCAACCGCTGGTGGGCCTGCTCAAGGATAACCAGCTGCTGCTCGCCCATGGCAACCACAGCTATGAGCTCACCCCGGCCGGACGGCGCTATTTCACCCGCGAGCTGATGCTGGCCGAGATCGCCACCGCTCCTCCCGAGCCCGAGGAGTGGTTGCATGCTCAGGGCTGGCAATTGGGGGAGCTGGTCAACGAACGGGTGCTGGCGGCGCTCTATCGCAAGAGCGAGGTGAACTTCACCCCCAACGAGCAGATCGATTTCGAGGACAAGGGGATCCTGCTTTGCGCCGATCAGCTGTTGCGCTTGCGCGCCGCCCAGCCGTTCAGCCTCTTTTTTAGCGGCGGCACCCTGATCGACGCAGCCCCCTGGTTGCAGGCGCTGGGGGAGGTGGCCCTGCCTGAGCGCACCCTGGCGGGTCTTGGCAAGATCCTGTGGGGGGAGGGGAGTATCGAGCGGGTGATCACCACAGACAGCGTCGGCGCCTTTGCCGAGATGCCCCTTGATGCTGGCACCTTGCTGGTGTGGGCCCCCCCATCGGCTCCTCTCGCCTTGCAGCAGGTGGTGGCCGCCTTGCCCCCCAATGTGTTGTGGAGTCATCTCACCGCCCTCGATCCTGCAGGGGTGGATCGGCTGCAGGCGCTGGCCCAGCGGCTGGGTCGTCCGGCCAGCTGGTGGTTGCCCCGTGATCTGGCCCCCATTCTCAGTGCGTATGCCCAACCTTTGACTGAGGCTAGGCCGTGGGAGCCGAGCCGGATCCCCAAGCCATTGTTAGCAGTTTGTAGCGGTTTGGTTGAGTCCAATGGTGGCTTGTCGGCCGAGGTGTGTGCGCTGGCGCCAGCATGGCATGCCGTTGGTTGAAATTGGCCTGAAAGCAAGCCAAAAAGCGGTTTTCCCCCATTGAACGCGGTGATATAAAGAGTTGACGAAGCGCTCGCCAGATGAGCGCTTTTGTTTATCAAGCCGCTTTGCCACCCAACGAACTCAACGGAATACAGGGAATACCATGTTTGAAAAGGTTGTTGCCGCCCCAGCGGATCCGATCCTGGGCCTGACCGAAGCCTTCCGCGCTGACTCTCGCAGCCACAAGATCAATCTGGGCGTAGGGATCTACAAGGACGAGTCCGGTGCTACCCCCATTCTTCACTGCGTCAAGAAAGCCGAGCAGAAGCTGCTGACCGACGAGAAGACCAAGAACTACCTCGGTATTGAAGGCAATATCGAATATGGCCGCATCGTGCAGCAACTGCTGTTCGGGCAGCACTCTGCGCTGGTTGCCAGCGGCCGCGCCAAGACCGCGCAAGCGCCGGGTGGTACCGGCGCCCTGCGTATCGCGGCCGAATTCGTGGTGCGCAACGGTCTGGCCAAGACCATCTGGATCTCCGATCCCACCTGGGCCAACCACGTCAGCGTGTTCCAGGCCGCCGGTCTGACCGTCAAGTGGTACAAGTACTACGACGCCGCCACCAAGGGGCTCGACTTTGCTGCCATGCAGGCCTCGCTGGCCGAAGTGCAGCCGGGTGAGCTGGTGCTGCTGCACGGCTGCTGCCACAACCCGACCGGTATCGACCCCACTAGCGATCAGTGGCGCGCGCTGGCCAAGCAGAGTGCTGCCGCCGGCTGGCTGCCGCTGTTTGACTTCGCCTATCAGGGTTTTGCCCGTGGTATTGAAGAGGATGCCGAAGGCCTGCGCATCTTCGCCGAGTGCCATGACGAGCTGCTGGTGGCGAGCTCTTTCTCCAAGAACTTCGGCCTCTATAACGAGCGGGTCGGCGCCTTCACGCTGGTCAGCGCGACCAAAGAGATCGCCGACGTGGCTTTCACTCAGGTCAAGACAGTGATCCGTGCCAACTACTCCAACCCGCCGTCACACGGTGCCGCTGTGGTCACCGCCGTGGTGAGCGATCCGGCTCTCTATGCCGAGTGGGTCGAAGAAGTGGCCGCTATGCGGGTGCGTATTCGCGAGATGCGCGAACTGCTGGTAGAGAAGTTGGCTGCCCTCGGCGTGAGCCAGGATTTCAGCTTTATCCGCGAGCAGAACGGCATGTTCTCCTTCTCCGGTCTCACCAAGGATCAGGTGGAGCGCCTCAAGAGCGAATTTGCCATCTACATCGTCGGCTCCGGCCGGATCAGCGTAGCCGGTATTACCCGCGCCAATATCGATCCTCTGTGCGAGGCGATCGCCAAGGTGCTGTAATCGCATTGCCTTGTGCTCTGGCACTATGCGGCACTATGCCATGAAAAAGCCCGTCACCTTGGTGACGGGCTTTTTTGATCGCCAACGGTTGATTGCCAAATAAGGGTAAGGGCGGCTCAGTGGTGGCGGGCACCTTGCAACAGTTTGCGCAGTTGCAACAGCAGCGCAGTCAGGGCGCCGCCGCTCAGGGCGGTGAGTACCGCCAGCAGCAGGCTGCCGAGCAGGAAGGGAGGCACCAGAGTGGCCGCCTCCTGCTCCAGCCAGTGCAGGGTCCAGCTGAGGTGGAAAGGCTCCGGTGTCTGGTGCAGTACCAGACAACCGGTGCGATAGGCGTAGAGGTACATGAACGGCAGGGTCAGCGGATTGTTGAACCAGACCGCCAGCAGCGCCAGTGGCAGGTTGAGGCTGAATGCCAGCGCCAGACCGACTGCGATGAGCGAGTGCATCGGGATGGGGAACCAGCAGGCGAAGATCCCGGCCGCCACCGCGCCACTCAGGGCGCGAGTGCCCCCTTGCCAGAGGGCGGGGGCAAGTAGTCGTTCACCAAACAGGGCAAACCACTTCTGCTGGCGCAGGGTATCGGGATCTAGCTTGAAGCGGGCAAACCAGCGACTCAGCATGGGCGGGCCATCTTGCGTTTGTGCCACTGGCGCACCGTGCTGATCCGCCAGAAGGTGCGGATCAGGGTGTAACCGATAAGAGAACTGAGCAGGGCAAGGATCAGCGAGCCCAGCAACAGCGGCGGTGCCACAGTCCCCAGCACCGAGACCAGCCACTCCCAGGTGAACTCAATCTCTATCTGCTGCGCTGAATGTCCCAGCAGCTGGCAACCCACCAGATAGGCACCATAGAGCAGGGGCGGCATGGTAAAGGGGTTGGAGAGCCAGACCAACGCCACCGAGAGCGGCAGATTGACCCGGCACAGGATGGCGCCACCGGCGGCCAGCAGCATCTGGCAGGGGAGCGGCACCCAGGCCATGAAGAGGCCCACCGCAAAAGCCCCGGCGGCTGACCGCCGGTTGAGGTGCCAGAGGTTGGCATCGAGCAGCAGTTTGCCGAACAGCCGCAGGTGCTTGTGTTCTTTCAGGGTTTGCTGATCGGGCATCCAGCGTTTAATGAGTCGTTTGGGCATATTGAAACCTTGCTAAATACTTGCTCCATGGATCTGCGTCTGTTGTCGTTTGCCCTGGGGGCAAGCTCCTCACTGCTCTGGCCATGGTTACCTTCACTCGCATGGGGGGGCCTGTTGCTGTCCCTGCTGATCCCCCTTGCATATTGTCGTGCCTGGCGGTGGCTGTTTCTCCTGCTCGGCATCCTCTGGATGCAGGCCAATCTTGCCTATCGGCTGGCCTGGCTGGAGCGGTTGGGCGATCAGACGAGCCACATGATAACCGCACAGCTGCAAAGTGCAGAGCCCGAGGGGGATAAATTTGTCCGGCTGCTGCTGCGGGTGAGCTCCCTCGACGAGCAACCGGTGACACCTGAGCCCCTGATCCGGGTCAATGCCTATCAGGCATTACCCGCCATGACAGTGGGCAGCCGGATCACCCTGGTGACCTCGTTGAAACCGGCTCACGGTCTGGCCAACGAGGCGGGGCTGGATGGGCGGCG
Organism: Aeromonas sp. Lyrl_2; assembly: GCF_051948815.1. Taxonomy (NCBI): domain Bacteria; kingdom Pseudomonadati; phylum Pseudomonadota; class Gammaproteobacteria; order Aeromonadales; family Aeromonadaceae; genus Aeromonas; species Aeromonas sp. Lyrl_2. The sequence continues at coordinate 15,367 of NZ_JAYJLJ010000005.1, read as the reverse complement.
TCTGCTGCTGGGCAAAGGGATCACCGCCACCGGCAATTTGCGCCGGGTGATTGACATTCAACAAGCACCTGTGGGGTGGCGCGAACGCTGGTTGGGGGCCGCGACCGAGAGTTGGCGTCCGCTTGACCATGCCCCCTTGCTGGCGGCGCTCACTTTTGGCGAGCAGAGCGGTATCACGGATGCCCAGTGGGAGCTGTTTCGCGGCAGCGGCCTGACCCATATCATCGCCATCTCAGGGCAACACATCGCGCTGGTGGCGGTGCTCGGGTGGTGGCTGGGCAGGCTGTTTGGTCTGCGCGGCGCCATCATCACCTCCCTGCTGTTTGCCGCCGTCTACAGCGCGTTGGCCGGGTTTGCGGTGGCCACCGAGCGGGCCCTGATCATGGTGTTGGTGTGGAGTGTGCTGCGCTGGAGCCAGCGAGAGTGGCCGGCCTGGCGCATCTGGCTGTGGGCCTTTGTTGTGCTGACCCTCTGGGATCCCTTCGCCCTCTATTCGGCCGGCTTCTGGCTCTCGTTTCTGGCGGTGGCCATCCTGCTGCTGGTGGGATATGTCCACGACAAGCCGGGGCTCTGGCAGATCCAGCTCTGGCTGCTGCTCGGTCTACTGCCGCTGCAGCTGGCGTTGTTCGAGGGGATAGCGCCCCTTGCCATGGTGATCAACCTGTTGGCGGTGCCGCTCTTTTGTATCGCTATCATTCCGCTGGCCCTGATCGGTGTGCTGCTTGCGCCGCTCTCCACCTCGCTCGCCTATGGTCTGTTCTGGCTGACGGATCTGGGGATCGGGTGGGTGCTGACGATCCTGAACTGGCTAGCCGATCAACTGCAACTGTGGTGGCCACTGCCCGGCTGGTGGCTGCCGCTTTGCACCCTGCTGTTGCTGCTCTGGTTCGCCGCGCAGTGGCGCCCGGCACGCTGGCTGTTGCTACCGGGTCTGTGTGCGCTGTTGTTGGCGCTCTGGCCAACACCTGCCCGCTGGCAACTGCGGGTGCTGGATGTGGGGCAGGGGCTGGCGGTGCTGATCAGCAAGGGGGAGCGTGCCATCCTCTATGACACCGGTGATCGCTATCCCGGAGGCTACAACATGGCGGACGCTGTGATCCTGCCCCAGCTGAGTCATCTGGGGATCCGGGTCATCGATCGCCTCATCATCAGCCACAAGGATCGGGACCATGCCGGCAATCGCAAGCGACTGCTCAGCGCCATGCCGGTGCGCTATGAGCTCTCCTCTTACCCTTTCAGTGAGAGAACGACGCTCTGCCAGCGTGGGCAACAGTGGCGTTGGCAGGGGCTCTCGTTTGCAGTGCTCTGGCCCGAGCGCCCCGGTGGCGGGCGCAATAACGATGGCTGCGTGGTGCGTATCAGCGATGGGCAGCGCAGTGTGCTGCTGAGTGCCGATATCGAACGGCAGGCAGAGCTGAGACTGGTGGCACTGGAGGGAGAGGGGTTGGCCAGCACCTTGCTGGTGAGCCCCCATCATGGCAGTCGAACCTCCTCCACGCCCCCGTTTGTCGCGGCGGTGGCGGCAAAGGATGTGATCCACAGCGCCGGTTTTATGAATCAGTGGGGCTTTCCCCGTCCCGATGTAGTGGCCCGCTATCGGGATGCCCGCCAGTGGATCACCGGTCAGCAAGGGGCGATGCTGGTCGAACCCACCGCAGCGGGCTTGAGCGTCACCGCCGAGCGAGATGTGGGGCCCTGGTACCAGCGCAGTGGCGACTGGTGGCGACCGCGAGTGTGGTTTGAGCAATAATCGGCCATTTCTGCCGTGTAGGAATGCGATATAGGTGGCGGCGCTTGGTGTAAGCCTGCGCTTTGGCTAGAATAGCCCGTCATTTCCATTACTAACGGCTATTCATGCAACAAGAAACCTCACAAGAGAGCTGGCCAGTATTCAAACGCCTGCTCGGTTATGTCCGTGATCGCAAGCTGGGCCTGGTCGGTGGCATCATCGGGATGCTGGGCTACGCCGCCGTGGATACCACCTTTGTCTACTCCATCAAGCCGTTGATCGATCAGGGCATCAATGGCAACGACAGCACCGTTTTGAAATGGATGCCCTTCTTCGTCCTCGGCATCGTGGCCCTGCGTGGTGTCGCCAACTTTCTCTCCAACTACTGCATGGCCTGGGTCGGCAACCACGTCGTGATGCGTCTGCAACAGCAGGTGTTCAATCACATGGTGGCGATGCCGATGAGCTTCTTCGACCGTCAGAACACCGGTCATCTGCTCTCCAAGGTGACCTATGACGCCAGCCAGGTCTCCTCGGCGGCAAGCACCACGCTGGTGACCCTGGTACGGGAAGGGGCGACCGTGGTCGGCCTGCTCGGCCTGATGTTCTGGCACTCCTGGCAGCTGTCGGTGATCTTTTTGGTGGTTGGCCCGCTGGTGGGGGTCATCATCGGCCTTATCAGCCGTCGTTTCCGCCAGATCAGCCGTCACATCCAGCAGGCGGTGGGGGATATCACCACCTCCACCGAGCAGATGCTCAAAGGGCACAAAGAGGTGCTGATGTTTGGTGGCCAGAAGGTGGAAGAGAAACGCTTCTTCCAGGTCAGCAACAACATGCGCCAGCAGACTATGAAGATGGTCGCCGCCGATGCCATCGGCAGTCCAGTGGTGCAGATGGTGGCCTCCATCGCGCTGGCGGCCTTCCTCTATGTCGCGACCATTGACAGCGTCAAATCAACCCTGACTGCCGGTACGTTTACCGTCATGATCACCTCCATGATGATGTTGCTCAAGCCGCTGAAAAGCCTGACCGACGTCAACAACCAGTTCCAGCGGGCCATCACCGCCTGCCACAGCCTGTTTGGCCTGCTCGACACCGAGCCGGAGCAGGATACCGGCACCCGCACTCTGGAGCGTGCCCGCGGCGAGATCGAGTTTCGCAACGTCACCTTTACCTACCCGACCAAGGACATCCCGGCGCTGCACAACGTCAGCTTCAAGGTGGAGGCGGGTAAATCGGTGGCGCTGGTGGGGCGTTCCGGCTCTGGCAAGAGTACCATTGCCAGCCTGTTGACCCGCTTCTACGACATCGATCAGGGGGAGATCCTGCTCGACGGCGTCAACATCCGCGAATACAAGTTGAGCGAGCTGCGCAAGCAGTACGCGTTGGTCTCCCAGCATGTCCACCTGTTCAATGACTCGGTGGCCAACAACATCGCCTACGCCGCAGAAGACAAATACAGCCGCGACCAGATCGTGCAGGCCGCCCGTATCGCTCACGCCGACGAGTTCGTCAGCAAGATGAGCAACGGGTATGACACTGTGGTTGGCGAGAACGGTGCATCCCTCTCCGGTGGTCAGCGCCAGCGTGTTGCCATTGCGCGCGCTTTGCTGCGTGATGCGCCGGTTCTGCTGCTGGATGAGGCCACTTCGGCCCTCGATACCGAATCCGAGCGCCACATTCAGGCGGCTATCGACGAGCTTTGCAAGGCCCGTACCTCGCTGGTGATCGCCCACCGTCTCTCCACCATCGAGAAGGCAGACGAGATCTTGGTGATCGACGAAGGCCATATCGTCGAGCGCGGTAACCACGAAGCATTGATGGAGCAGCACGGCACCTATGCACAGCTGCGCGCCATTCAGTTTGGCAATGCAGGAAAAAAGGCCTGATGCTGGAACGGCTCTGGTATCGCAAAAGTGGCTGGCGCTGGTTGCTGGCCCCTTTTGCCCTGTTGTTTGCCATCATCAGCGGCACCCGCCGCTACGCCTATCGTCATGGCTGGCGCAAGGGGTATCGCTCCTCCTTGCCGGTGATCGTGGTGGGCAATATTTCGGTGGGGGGTAACGGCAAGACGCCGGTGGTGGTCTGGCTGGTGGAGCAGTTGCAAGCCCGCGGCTATCGCCCCGGGGTGGTGAGCCGTGGCTATGGTGGCAAGGCGCCCCATTACCCCTATCGGCTGGATGAGACCAGCACCACGGCGCAAGCAGGTGATGAGCCTGTGCTGATTGCCCGGCGCTGCGGTTGTCCGGTGGTGGTTGCCCCGAAACGGGCCGACGCGGTACGACTGCTGGAGCAGAGCGGTGAGGTGGATATCATCATCACCGACGACGGTCTGCAGCACTACGCGCTGGCCCGCGACATCGAGCTGGTGGTGGTGGACGGAGCGCGCCGTTTCGGCAATGCCTGCCTGCTGCCCATGGGGCCGCTGCGCGAGCCGGTCACTCGTCTCAAACGGGTGGACGCCATCATCTGCAACGGCAGCGAGCCGGGCAAGGGGGAGTACCCCATGCAACTGGTCGCCGACACCCCGCGCCGGGTGCGCGACGATGCCCCGCTGGCTGCCCCCTTGTCGGGGCCGGTCGATGCGTTGGCTGGGATCGGTCATCCGCCCCGCTTCTTTGCCACCCTGGAAGGGCTCGGCTATCAGCTGGATCAACAGGCCGCCTACGGCGATCATCACCCCTTCGATCGGGATGAGCTGGTGGGCCGCTTTGCCAGCAAGCCGCTGCTGATGACCGAGAAGGATGCGGTCAAGTGTCGTCCGTTTGCCCTCGATAACTGGTGGTATCTGCCGGTCAGTGCCGAGTTGCCCGCCTCCTTGCTCGATACCCTGCTGCACAAGCTGGGGACAAAGGGGAAGGGCGCGATCAGGGCGCAAGATTAATCTCTCTCGCCTGAATGGGGGAGAAGTGGACCAATAGCGGTCCCGTATGGAATAGCTGGTTGCTCGACATCCATCGCTGGCGTGATGAAGCCGCCAGCGCGACATCGTTGAAGGAGTATCGTTTTGGCTTTGGACATCAAGTTGCTCGACATCATCGCCTGCCCGGTCTGCAAGGGTAAGCTGCATTACAACAAAGCAGTTCATGAACTGGTCTGCCGCTTCGACAAGCTGGCCTATCCGCTGGAAGAGGGGATCCCGGTACTACTGGAGAACCGTGCCCGTCCGCTCAACAGCGATGAGCTGCCGTCATGAGTTTCGTCGTCGTCATTCCTGCCCGCTATGCGTCAACTCGTCTGCCGGGCAAGCCGCTGGCGGATATCCATGGTAAACCCATGGTGCAGCACGTGGTGGAGAAAGCTCTGCAATCAGGTGCCGATCGGGTGATCGTTGCCACCGATGACGAGCGGGTACAGCAGGCACTGCAGAGCACCGGCGTCGAGGTGTGCATGACCTCACCGGATCACCAGTCCGGCACCGAGCGTCTGGCCGAGGTGTGCCGTCACTACGGCTTTGCCGCCGATACCATCATCGTCAATGTGCAGGGGGATGAGCCGCTCATTCCGCCCGCCATCATTCGTCAGGTAGCGGATAATCTGGCCGCCGCCACGGCGCCGATGGCGACCCTGTCGGTGCCGATCCAGGATGCAGAAGAGGCGTTCAATCCGAACGCAGTGAAAGTGGTGACTGACAAGGATGGCTACGCCCTCTACTTCAGCCGCGCCAGCATTCCCTGGGATCGAGATCGTTTTGCCAACAGTCACGAGCAGATTGGCGACCACTACCAGCGCCATATCGGCATCTACGCCTATCGCGCCGGCTTTATCCAGCGTTACGTAGACTGGGCACCGAGCGTGCTGGAGCAGGTCGAGGCACTGGAGCAACTGCGGGTGCTCTGGTACGGGGAGAAGATCCACGTCGCCCAGGCCCTTGAAGCGCCGCCGGTCGGGGTGGATACCCAGGCCGATCTGGAGAAGGTGCGGGCCTTTTTGGCCAAGTGATGGCCACAGCACTAACGTCATGAAAAACGGTGTCGCAAGGCACCGTTTTTTGTTTTGAAAATTTATATAATTATTTGATTTTAAACGCTAAACATGGGTTTTCTCAAACTTTTGGCGTGCATGGTTTGCCAAAGCGACGAGTTTGGTTATGATGCAAGACGCCCTGTTAACCCTAACCGGGCGGCTAAAACGAGATAAAACGGGGTGTTTGGGTGATAAATGTATTCCTGGTCGATGATCATGAGCTGGTGCGTACAGGGATAAGACGCATTCTTGAAGATGTGCGCGGGATCAAGGTGGTGGGTGAGGCACAGAGCGGCGAGACAGCAGTTACGTTCTGTCGCCAACACCATCCGGACGTGATCCTGATGGACATGAACATGCCGGGTATTGGTGGTCTGGAAGCGACCCGCAAAATTCTGCGGATCCGCCCCGATGTGCGCATCATAGTGCTGACCATTCATTCAGAAAATCCGTTCCCCACCAAGGTGATGCAGGCCGGCGCCGCCGGTTACCTGACCAAGGGGGCTGCCCCCGACGAGATGATCCAGGCGATCCGGCTGGTGCACTCCGGTCAGCGCTACATCTCCCCGGAGATTGCCCAGCAGATGGCCCTCAGCCAGTTTGCCTCCGCTGACGAGAACCCCTTCAAGTCCCTCTCCGAGCGCGAGCTGCAGATCATGATGATGATCACCAAGGGGCAGAAGGTGACCGATATCTCCGAGCAGCTCAACCTGAGCCCGAAGACGGTCAACAGCTACCGCTATCGTCTGTTCAGCAAGCTGGGGATCAACGGTGACGTGGAACTGACCCATCTGGCCATTCGCTATGGCATGCTGGATGCCGATACCCTCTAATCGGGTGGCGTGTGGTCAAAAAGGCGGCGCGTGCCGCCTTTTTGCTTTTCTGGCGGTGGGGGCAGTATGCTCTGCCCGTCAATTTTTGCTTTTGTGTGAGCCGAGTAGCTGATGACCCTCTCTCCCGAACCTCTCTTCGACAGCAAGGCGTTTCTGAGCGCCGTCACCCATCAAAGTGGCGTCTACCGAATGTATGACAGCGGTGGCACCGTGATCTACGTGGGCAAGGCCAAGGATCTGAAAAAGCGGCTCGCCTCCTACTTTCGCACCAACGTCGACAGCATCAAGACCCGCACCCTGGTGCGCCAGATCGCCGATATCCAGGTCACCGTCACTCACACCGAGACCGAGGCGCTGATCCTCGAGCACAACCTGATCAAGCAGTACCAGCCCCGTTACAACGTGCTGCTGCGGGACGACAAATCCTACCCCTGGATCATCATCACCGCGCACCAGCATCCACGCATCGGCGTCCATCGCGGTGCCCGCAAGGTGAAGGGGGAGTACTTCGGCCCGTACCCCTCTGGCGGCGCGGTGCGCGAGAGTTTGCATCTGATGCAGAAAATATTTCCGGTGCGTCAGTGCGAAGATGCGGTCTATGCCAACCGCACCCGTCCCTGCCTGCTCTACCAGCTCAAGCGTTGCGCTGGCCCTTGTGTTCCTGGACTGGTGAGCGAAGCCGAATATGCCCAGCAGGTGGAGCTGGCCAAGCTGTTTCTGGCGGGCAAGAACCAGCAGGTGATTGGAGAGCTGGTTGGCAAGATGGAGTCTGCCAGCAGCGATCTGCGCTTTGAAGAGGCGGCCCGCTATCGGGATCAGATCCTGGCGCTGCGTCGGGTCACCGAGCAGCAGTCTGTGAGCGGCAACGTACTGGACGAGCTGGATGTGGTGGGGGTCGCCTTCGAGCAAGGTGCGGCCTGCATTCACGTGCTCTTTATCCGTCAGGGCAAGGTGCTCGGCTCGCGCAGCTACTTCCCGAAAGTGCCGGCTGACACCCCGCTTGACGAGGTGGTGCAATCCTTCCTGCTGCAGTTCTATCTGTCGGGGCAGGGGGGGCGGCAGATCCCGAGCGAGGTGCTGCTCGATGTGGCCCTTGAGGACGAAAGCGTCATCGCCGAGACTCTGAGCCAGACCGCAGGCTACAAGGTGCGGGTGGTGAGCCGAACCCGCGCCGAACGGGCCCGCTTTATCAAGCTTGCCTCCATCAACGCCGAGACGGCGCTGCGATCGCGGCTTGCTCACAAGAGCACCATCACCGCTCGCTACGACCAGCTGGAAGAGCTGCTGGAGCTGGAGCGCCCCATCGCCCGCATGGAGTGTTTCGATATCTCCCACACCATGGGGGAGCGCACGGTGGCCTCTTGCGTGGTGTTCAACCGGGAGGGGCCGCTCTCATCGGAATATCGTCGTTTTAATATCGACGGTATCACTGGTGGTGATGACTACGCAGCGATGGAGCAGGCGCTGGAGCGCCGCTTTGGCAAGCAGCAGGAGCCGGACAAGGTGCCTGATGTGCTGTTTATTGATGGTGGCCTCGGCCAGTTGCGCCGCGCCGAAGAGATCCTGGCCCGTCAGCTGGAGTTTCTCGGCGGCAAATATCCGCTGCTGGTGGGGATTGCCAAGGGTGTCACCCGCAAGGCGGGGTTGGAAACTCTCATCATGGGGGAGAGCCACGAAGAGCTGCATTTACCGGCAGATATGCCCGCTTTGCACCTTATTCAGCATATTCGCGATGAATCTCACCGTTTTGCCATTACCGGCCACCGGGCCAGACGGGCCAAGGCCCGCACCAGCAGCAGTCTGGAGGATATTCCGGGGGTGGGGCCAAAGCGGCGGCAGGCGCTGCTCAAATATCTGGGTGGCCTGCAGGAGGTCAAAAAGGCGAGCGTGGATGAACTGGCCAAGGTACCCGGCATCAGTCAGGAGCTGGCCCAGACCATCCACGATGGTTTGCACAGCGCCTGAGCAGGGTTAGCGGCATGGCAAAATCGCTAACTCCTTGATGCACAAGAGCCGTGACGCGGGGGGGCCGTAAATGCCATAATGGCCATCGCATTTTGAGAAGATTGATGGATTAAAAAGACCAAGACGGGCGCCAGTGCGGTTGCATCGCAAATCGGCTTTGGCGCACTATGTAGCGACGTACAAGAAGTGGCTGAAAATAATGACAAACATACCTAACCTGTTGACGTTTTTCCGGATTTTGCTCATTCCCGTCTTCGTCATCCTGTTCTATCTGCCTTATCAATGGTCCTATCTGGCTGCAGCCATCATCTTTATTCTGGCCGCTGCTACCGACTGGTTTGATGGCTATCTGGCCCGCAAGCTCAATCAGTCCACCGCCTTTGGCGCCTTCCTTGACCCGGTTGCCGACAAGATCATGGTCGCCGCCGCACTGGTGGTCATCGTCGAACACTACAACACCATCTGGGTGACCATCCCTGCCATGACCATGATTGGCCGCGAGATCATCATCTCCGCCCTGCGTGAGTGGATGGCCGAGCTCGGCAAACGCTCCTCGGTGGCGGTCAGCTGGATTGGCAAGTGGAAGACCATGATCCAGATGGTGTCGCTCACCGGTCTTATCTGGCAATACAACGTCTGGATGGTGTGGCTCGCCTATGTGATGCTCTATGTCGCCACCGTGCTCACCTTCTGGTCGATGTTCCAGTACATGAAGGCGGCTTGGGGCGATTTGACCCACCACGCCAACCTGTGAGTCACTTGCGCCGCAAGGTGAGGTTTCCGCTGATTTGAGGCAGGAAACGGCCAAAGGCGCTAAAACTGTTCAAAAAGGGCAAAAAATGCCCGAACGATCAGGTAATTAAATATTTCTGGTTGACTGGGCGAGGAACATCGCTAGAATGCGTCCTCGTAGTCAGGCAGTCAGCCAGACCAATGCGGGAATAGCTCAGTTGGTAGAGCACGACCTTGCCAAGGTCGGGGTCGCGAGTTCGAGTCTCGTTTCCCGCTCCAAATTCAGACAATAGAGAACCAACTCTCTTTTGCATGGCGCGTTAGCAAAGCGGTTATGCAGCGGATTGCAAATCCGTTTAGTCCGGTTCGACTCCGGAACGTGCCTCCATATTGACAAGCCCGCCACGCGAGCTTGATACCGATTGCGGTGCCCGAGTGGTGAAATCGGTAGACACAAGGGATTTAAAATCCCTCGACGTTCGCGTCGTGCCGGTTCGATTCCGGCCTCGGGCACCATTAAAATTGAAGAAAAAAGCCTTACAGATTAAACAGATACGACGCTTCATTGCGTCGTTTTTGTTTCTGCTCCCCAGCGTTTCCCCTCTCTCACTTTTCCTTTCTTGTCCATTTCTTGTCTAAGCGACTTACTACTTCCTGCGACTCGCTGCAAACAATCTGCCCAGTCTTCCAACATAGCCAAGGATGTTTGGTAGGCCACTGCTCCGGGCCTTTCCGGGGTCTGTCTCTGGTGCTGAGACAAGTGCCGCTCACCGTTACCCCTTCCTCTTCACCCCTCCCAAACCCGCATTGAACCCCCTTTGAAACAGATATTAATCCCATGATCCAACCCATCATCGGAGGTATCTATGCAGACCAAATTTCGCTTTACCAATGCAGCCATCAAGGCTTTGCCCGCACAACAACGAGAGGCTGGCGCTACTGAACTGGAGTTCTCCGATACAGAGGTCATTGGCTTAAAACTCTTGTCAGGAAAAAGCCAGGGCAGTAAGCGTTTCCTACTGCGCTATACCCTCCAGGGCAAGAAGCGCAGCATCGCCCTGGGGCGATTCGGTGATATCGATGTGAGCCAAGCCAGGACCATTGCCCGCAAGTACAAGGCGATGCTGGCAGAAGGCATCGACCCGGTAGCAGAGCGGGATAGCTACAAAACTGAGCCCACCCTTTCGGAGTTCTTCTGGCAGACCTTTTTGCCGCACCTCAAGACCATCGGCAAACGGTCGATCAACAGCGACATTCAGCGGTTCAAACACAACATAGAACCACGCTTTGGGGCCATGCGTTACCGGCAACTCAAGGCGATGGATGTCCTGCAGTTGCAATCGGAGATGGTTCACCCTAACAACCCTCAGCAGACGGCCTACGCACCGAGTACTGCCAACCGTGTGCTGGCCCAGTTAAAGACCATGGGCAGCTATGCGGTGCGCTGGGGCATTCTGGACACCAACGAGGCGGCCAAGATCAAGCTGTTGAAGGAGGACAATGCCAGAACGCGCTTCCTATCAATTGAAGAGATGAAACGGGTCATTGAGGTGGCATTGCAGGATCGCAATCAAGCTGCAGGCAGCTTCATCGCGATGCTCTACCTGACGGGGGCAAGAAAATCAGAGGTGTTACTCGCTAAATGGGAACATGTGAACTGGGAGGATAAGACGCTGTTCGTACCCCTGACCAAGAATGGCAAGAGTCGGATCATTTACCTGAGCACATTGGCTATCGATATTCTGGAGAAGCTCCCCAGAATAGCCGGTAATCCCTATGTGTTCGCGAGCCAGCATATTCGATGTCAGGGCAAGCCCATTGGTGAACCCAGATGTGCCTATGAACGGGTGTTGCAGAAAGCGGGTATCGAAGACCGCGATGAGGTTTGCTTCCATACGGCTCGCCACTCTGTCGCCAGTGCCTTGGTCTCTTCCGGGCAATACAGCCTGTATGACGTCAAGGCGCAACTGGCCCACGCCAGTATTCAATCCTCCCAGCGGTATGCAAAGCTGACTTCTGAGCGCAGTCGTAATATCAGCGAAGGTCTATCGTCGTTGATCCAGGCGGAGTGACCGAAAAGGTATTGTTTATAAACAGATATTAATAACCAGACAGCGCTGTCACATCGGCTGTTGGTCCACATTTCACAGTTCCCAGGCCCTTAAGTTCATCTGAGCTTAAGGGCCTTTTTGTTGGAGAGAAACACGATGAAAACTTGTATGGAATGGCCGGAGGATACATTGCTCGCGGCTTACCCGGCACTCCACGCCTCGGTCATGGAGCAAATTATCGAGCCCTTTTCATCAGTAGAGGAGGCGAGGGCATTCTGGGACACGACCGGTTGTAGTCTGGTCATTATCGAGATGACGGACTCGGTGAATGAGTTCCAGGCCATGCCACAGCATACCCAGAATCAGGTGATGTTCGGTTTGCGTTACCCGGAGCAAGAGTTCGCCATATCCGAAGATTGGCGTCTGTTGCTGGCCATTCTCAACGATGAGGGTGCTGGGATTTACCTGCTGATCCACTCAGATGCTCCTCTGATCACCACCCTGGAGGGGATGCACCATGAGTAATCCCAGTCATAGCGACATCATGCGCAAGTTAAAAGAGATCAAGGGGATTAAGGAGCTGCTGGAGAAGGCCGTGCTGTTGTATGTCCTGCTCACGGATGGCGATCTGCCGGTCTGGTGCTATGCGCTCATCATCGGTGCGCTGGCTTATCTGGTAAACCCGTTCGACGTGGTACCAGATCCCATTCCATTTGCCGGTTATCTGGATGATTTATCGGTCATCACCTCGGCATTGGCCGCACTGCCGGTTAAGTCACACCACCGTCAATCCGCGAAAGACCGAATGAGATCACTGTGACAGTGATGGAGTCGGTCCTGTCACGCTATCGGGTTTTCTATGACCCTTTATCTATGACCCATCTACCGATGATCTGGCGATCGCAATCACCGGTTATCTAACGACGTTGTAAGGAAACTATCATGACAAGACCCCGTAAAAACCGCGTTGAAGAGACCCCTAAACCTGCCAGCACCACGCCCGCCGAAGAGAGCCCACTCACATCCGGAGCAAGCGGCTGCGCCGAGCCTCTTTCGCCAGCCCTTGCGGCTGACGCCGACAAGGCCAGGCCTGGACCCGGCGACACCGCAGACTCCGTGCCCGGCGGCCCTGCACCCATACACACCTTGCTCAACCATACCGCCGAGAAACTCAGCACCCGATCAGAAGGGCTGATTTTCTATGCCATCGGTCGTCATGAAGACACTGGCGAGCTGTTCCTGAAAATCACCGGTAATCAGGGTGGGGGTCTGCATAGCAAGGAGTGGATTGCGCTGTCGGTGATTGACGATGTGTTGCGTTCCTTGCCCGCAGACAAGCCGTTTAAATCCAGCGTCATGAAGCGACTGTTTAAAGGGGGCAGCGCCAACAATGCCGGATTCTTATCAGCCATTCTGCGCTCGGACGGACTGAAGTTGATCCAGAAGGCTGACGGCAATCCGATGCTGCATGAACTGGTGCCTGATTACCTTGAGCGCTTGGGTTCGCTAACCAATGAGCTCTGCACCGTAGCACCCACCATCGAATAACCCCTGCATAGTGCTCACCTGTCCAAGGGTGAGCCCCCCTAAACAATCAATCTGAGGTGATTATGACGATCCCATTTGCGGGCGATTTTGCCCTGCCTGTCAGTCAGGCATTGATGAGTATTCTGGATCAGGAACTGGTTAGATCTGGAATGGTGCTGAAGGGAAAATCCAGTCTGGTCTTCAACCTCCGAGACCCGGATTACGGCCCGGTTCGTGGCGGGTTTCATCCGGTAGAAATACGGCTGCTCAAGCGTAAAGACCGGTGGCAATTCGATTACGTGACGGACTTTAGCTATCAGGGGCCGGAGGATATGGCTGAGTTGGTCAAAGAGATCGACTTCAACTTTTTGAGCGAAGATTACTACCTGCTCCGTTACGGCCAGATGGGACCAGCGTCGGCTAAGGAGCTCTATACGATGTGGGAGTCGAACTTCGTCAGTTACTACCAGATGGGAGTGTTCACCGTCTCAGTGGCTGCGTAACCGTCGCACCGGACAGGAGAGGAACAGGAACCAGCGGCGGTTCGGCACTGGCAGTGGTACTGCCGAGGTTGCCTTTCCATGCAGGGCAAGGAGCGATGGGCTAACCCAACTCGAAACCGGTCAGCGGCTCAGCAGGTTAGTCCATCCTTCGGCTGTTTCAGGTGTCTCTCTCAGCCACCATCCCCAAAACAAGTATCCCCCGGCCTGTGGCTGGGAGGCTTGTTTTTTGTCATCGGCGGGGAGGGAGAAAGACAGATATGTGTGTATCCCCAATAGCGTTATTCCACCAAGCCTGATTTACATTAATTATCAGTTAGTTATGTGGTCATCATCTTATGCAACAGGGGTTGGTTGCGCAGTCAGTCCCAAAGCGTCTCTGTCCATTGAACGTCGACAACAAAGAAAGTTCGAGCATCTTCTCATTGTGTGATGGCCGCAAATGTCCATCAGCTCAATGAGGTGATAAGGTAGGACTCCCTCGCATCATGAGTTAGTGTTTGTCACAACCTGAGGTCTGAGCAATCTGGTAGCGACAGCCAGGATGGCAGCGTTGATTGCCACATTAGAGCAACGAGATCGTGCATTGCATTGCATTGCATTGCATTGCATTGCATTGCATTGCATTGCATAAGTATGAAGCGTGTTTGGGGCGCTCATACTATATGGCATCCGCCAACGTAAATACGTGTGGCACTGCTCGGTATCTGGCCACTGGAGACCACAGAATTGCCATAGTCTGTTTCGAACGGATAACAAGAGCGGTCCATAGACTGAGGTTTGCATTGTCCATAAGGCTAAGGGTCATTTGGAGTTGTTGATGGATTGGGAAGACCTGCTGCATAGCCTAAGGGACTTGCTGGCTCAACGTGGCAGCACAGAGTCGGAAAAACATGTTCTGGATCTGTTGAAGGAGCGTACAACCGATAATGAGTTGTACTCGCGTGGTCAGACCCTAGATGATTGGCAACTGGATCAGGCCAAGATTGTGGCCTGCGATATTCTGCGAGACCATCCGGATCTACTAGACATTATTAGAAATCTTGAGCTGAAAAGCCTATGCGATCGTCACAAGGCTGCTCATTTGCCAGCTCACAAAACCCGCAACCGTGAACAACTGCTTCAATCAGTCAACGTCCTGGTGAGCTCCGGAAAGCTAGTTGCCGCAGAAGAGTTGCTTGAAGAAGAACTTGCTGAAAACGAAGATCCTGAGCTTCTAGATCTCTTAGGACGAGTCTACATACTACAGAGCCGTCCAAAGCAGGCGGCGGCTTTGATGCAACAGGCTTTTCTGGCGAAAAGGCAACAGAGCGCCTTTCTTGATCTGTCTCCAGAAGTCGATGTCGTCTCAGAGAGGGATGATGAGACGATCACAGCTACTGATTTGGAATACATTACCGCTGATGCCAGTGTTTTTGTCGGGCTAGACCCCTTCCCCTGTTTGCGGGACGAAGTCTATGAAACGGTTATTTTGCCGGTTCCATTGTCAGTAACTGAGGATACGCGAGTTATTTCTGCCAATGAGCGCGAAACCCTATCCTTAGCTCGTGCATGTAAGCCTGTGGATGTGGCGTCAACGGCGCAGGGGCCCAAGACCTTAGTGAGCCATGCCCCTCACTTCAAAGTAGTCCCGTCACACTCAACACAGGTATCTGTAACGGCGGACGACGTTCTCTGTGAAGCAATCCCTCAACTGCCTCAGACACCTAAGGAAGCAATAATTGATTATCAGTGGCCTTCTGGTTCAGAGAGCTACTACAGCGATAGCCATATTCAAGAGTTGGTTGGTGGTATAGATTTTTGCGATCCACATGAATTCGCCCTCGATTTTGAAGGGTATCAAGTCAATCAGCCTGATAGTTATGAGCCTGAGGATGACTTCTTCGACAATGATGAGATATTGGTCGAGCAGGATGATCTCTATTTTGGTGTAGCTGATGAACTTGACATTCATGATGACCAAAATGACGACGAATTTGCGGCTTATGCCTTTGATCCCGACGACGTGTATGACAGCCAAGGTAGCTTCGATTCTGATACTGAGCTGTTTGATGAAAGACTTAG